>JAPLCR010000030.1:0-3464 GCA_026392135.1 Armatimonadota bacterium | reverse complement strand
TTAGTCGCATTCAACCTGCCACCCAAACCTACCTCAATAACGGCGAAATCTACGCCTCTACGAGCAAAGTGGGTAAAAGAGAGAATCGTTTTAAGCTCAAACTCAGTAATGGGTCCCCACTCCGATTCGTCAAACGAATCTATCACAGAGCGTATCTCCGTCATAACGAGGGCAAACTCCTCACGCGAGATCATCTCTCCGCCTATCTGAACGCGCTCCCGCACATCGTATACGTAGGGCGAGAAGTAGGAGCCGACACTATAGCCCGCCTCGTGCAAAATCCGGGCGCAGAGTGCGGTAGTAGAGCCTTTTCCCTTCGTTCCAGCAATATGGATAACCCTATATTTTAATTGTGGGTTCCCAAGCAGTTCGCAAGCGCGTTCTATGCGGTCATTACCGAGTTTCCAGCCAAACCGTAACCGACCATCCATGTAGTGAAGGGCTTCTTCGTAGTTCATCTGTACTTGACGTTCTCCTTATAACGGTCTAGCCATCTCTACGATACGCAAACCAAGACACCAATTTTCAGTTACAGGAAAGACATGGGAACAGGTCACATTACCATCACAGAACTGAACAGAAAAACTAAACCTATATTACTTTTTGCGATGACTAAGCCCGCCGCCCGAATCTCTGGGCAAGAAAACTCTCCAATAACATGAGAGGCAAGATGAGCCAGAGTAGAGGTCGCCACAGCTCCACGCCAAAGCGCGAGTGCTGAA
The DNA here is from genome assembly GCA_026392135.1 of Armatimonadota bacterium. Classification (GTDB taxonomy): domain Bacteria; phylum Armatimonadota; class Chthonomonadetes; order Chthonomonadales; family Chthonomonadaceae; genus CAIJLM01. The sequence continues at coordinate 2,742 of JAPLCR010000030.1, read as the reverse complement.
CCGACGCGGTGATACGAGTAGGATCTGTTATTATGGTTAGGCTACTGCTTGGAACTCCCGACTGCACTGCCGCTTGCGATGGCTCGGCGTAGGCGAGGTTCGACTCGTGCGGCGGCATTCCCACCGCGAAGCCGTCCTTTGTCTTACCTCCCTGAACCTGTACCGTGTAGATACCTCCCTGACCCGTATTCTTGAACTGAAACGCAAGCCCTTGCGCGTCCAGAACACTATTTTGGGAGGTGATGGTTCCACCGGGGAGAGTAATCTGCACAGGCTTGCCCAAATCGTCGACAGGCAGTTTCAACGTGAGCGTTTCGTCCTGCTTGAGGTTACGTTGAGAACTCACACCCATCCCCAAGTAGGAAGTCAGTTGGTAGACCAGCGGCACGTAACTAGAGCGGAGAGGTAGTTGGCTTCCATCCGCTCCTGCACTTATCGCCGAGAGTATCACGCGCCCTTGCCCTACTTTACGCTCCACAAAGGCAGGGTCGCCGTTACCCATCTTCATTAGCACCTGTACCGCATTCAAGTCGGCTTCTGGCGCAAGCTCCAGCGGGAAGTAGGAGGTGAACCGCGCCCCGCCAATATCCATCATTGCAGTGTCCTTAAAGGGAGCGAGTATTGGATTGGAGATACTCGCAGGATTCAACGAAACTGCCTCTGTATCGCTCAAAGTTCTACGTGTCCCCATCACCGCAGGAAGCAGCCCGCCTGTCGTCAACGAGGCGTTTAGAGCGTTAGGAGACGAGGCAGACGATGGAAACAGAAGTAGTCCTCCCCCCGCCTTCACATACTCCGCCAACAGTACCGTATCGCCGTCGGAAATACGCGATGGGTTTGTATAGACGATAGCAGCATAATCGCGCAAGTTGACTCCAACTAGTGAGTCCTCCGTGCGAAGCGTAGGCGCGATGCTCTCCGATTCGGTGGAGGGAGCCATAGCGGTCAGGAGGTAGAACGATTCGTTGTGTGCAGGGTCGGGGCTTGGGTGCGGGTCTATCACGAGAACTTTTAGCTGCTCTCGTACAGGAACCGCAAAGGGGGCACTGTTATCCGAAGTCAGGCGGTCTATATCTTCAGAGTTTTGAAGTTCGATTTTGCCCGTGTAGGTGCGTGGTTGCGCGAAACGATACAGGAAACGCGCCGTTGCAGAGCCATTGGGAGGCAGGTTGACCTGCGTGGTTCCAACCTTCTTGCCCTCCACAATAAGGTTCACGAGCAGGGCACTGTAGGACTTATCCGAGTAGTTGTCAATCTGTGCTTCAAGGCGGGCAGAGAGCTGCGGAGTCACCAGTTGATTGGCGAGGATGGGCGGCTGTACAGCGAGGTTATTGCGCTCCTTAGCCTCTGTACCAACGGACACCCACGTCAGCCGCGCCAGAGTTCCGAACTCCTTCCAAAACGACTTTGCCGATTCGCGCTTACTACTTTCCCATGCCCCAGACTGATCATCAGAGAGCCAGTAGACCTCTTTCGCGGGGATTTTGGAGGCTTTAAGGAGTCGGCTTACGGTCTTCGCGGTCTCAAGGTAGTCAGTAGCACGAGAGCCTACTTTGGCGGACTGAACCCGCTTCAACGCCGCACTGAGGTCGTAGCTCGCCGAGCCTATCGCCTCTTCCGGCTTGTTCGAGAGGAGTACGAGCGAAACCGCGTCACCGGGCTTGAGTACCTTCGTGAATATCTCCTGCGCGGCAGCTTGAGCGCGTTGAAAGGAGGTTTTGCCGTCAGCACCTTTCAGCCCCATACTGAACGAGTTGTCCACTACAACTATCGCGTAGACCCGTGCATTGACTCCCGGTATCGGAAAGCCGAGCGAACGTAAAACGGGACGCGCAAACGCCATGACCACGCTCAATACAATGAGACAACGCAGTAGTAGAAGTATCAACTCCTCTATGCGAAGCCGCCGCTTCTGCCGCTCTTGCGAGAGGCGCAAAAACTCCATCGCCGCCCAACGCACCACCACCACTCGCTTCTTGCGGAGTAGGTGAATGAGTATGGGAAGACCTACAAGGGCTAACGCGCCCAACATTGCGGGATTAAGAAAAGACACGGATGATTACCTATCTCTCTGATTTGGATACTGTTTTCACACTGCTCACCGTTGGGAGAAGGGGAAGTCTTTCGGCGATAACACCTCAAACTGATACACTCTCTTTCGCCCCCACCCGGCATAATGGAGGCGGCAAGCCATTTCACGAGGGGTTAATGTACCAATATTAGAATCGAAAACCTCTGGCAAGCGAGAACTCAATCTACGTGGACGATACCCATCTCGGTTGATGCCAGCCGAGTCAATGGCTGTCTTCATACGGTCAAATACTTGATTGGTAAACTGCCCTCGTTCAAACTGTTGTGTTGTCCCCGTCAAAGGTTGGAACTGTACTCCCTCTACCCAGTGTCGTAGACCTTCCCCATTGGTGCCTCGATTTGTGCAACAGAAACCCAGCCCTCCGCTTCTTTTGCGTTGACACGTAGTAACACATCTAGGTCAAAAGGCTGTATTACGAATACCATTAGCCATAGCATCACAAAAGCGATACCAAAGCACCTCCCCCAAATTGAAGAAAGCATGGGGCTTTGTGTTTCTAGACTACTTTGTTGTGGTCGGCGTTTGCCAAAAGTCATTCTCGTCACCTATTCCCAAGCGGAAAGTGCAGGCGGGTTTTGCCCTGTACGATAAGCCTCCCTGGTTCTGAGACTATCTCCTCCACATAGATAGGAATGGGACAGACTTTCAGT
>JAPLCR010000530.1:10701-12401 GCA_026392135.1 Armatimonadota bacterium | reverse complement strand
TCCGCGCTGACTCCTTTGGATAGTGCCCGTTGTTGGATTTCATCTTCGAGGCGCGGGTTTACTTGAATGGACATGAGCCTAGCTCCTCCTTATAAATGTGATTCTATTATCGCAGAAATATGCAAAAATCGCAACCAAACACTCAAAGTGATACCATAATGTGGTATCATCAGATGGATACTGCGTGAAGAAGAGGAACCAAAAAGATGGCTATTTTTACAGATGCCAAATCGCTAACGGTGCGCCTACGCCCTGATGTTTACGAGGCGGCGACGCATATCGCGCGTAAATCGGGGCATAGCCTGAACTATCTCGTACAGCAAGGTCTCGAAACCCTGATAAAAGCGGAAGAGGAGCGCGAAATGGTCGAAGCCGCTACTCTGTTGGGGATAGACGCGGCGGAGTCCAGCGTAGAGTTCGCCTTAGCGTCACAGGCGGAGGTCGCCCTCCATCATGCCCCCTAAACCTCCCGAAATACGGCGCGGGCAGATGTATTGGGTGGATTGGAATCCGGCGCGTGGCTCGGAACAAGCAGGTCGCCGCCCCGCGCTTATCGTTCAAAACGACCCCTTTAATCTGAATGAGCGCTACCCTAACGCCGTTGTCGTGACGATTTCGACAAGCGGTAGGGCGATTCCGACGCATATCATGGTAGAGCCGGACACCGCTAATGGTCTCGGCGCTATCTCCTATATCAAGTGCGAACAGGTTATCACCATTAGCAAAGACCGCCTTGAAGACTACATCGGGGATGTCTCCAGCGTCGCGATGAAGCAGGTAGATGGTGCGTTGAAACGTGTACTCGCGCTTCCATAAAGGTATGCTCTATCGCTCCCCGCGCTGCGCCAAGCGCGAACGGTACATATCGAAGATGACTGCGAGAATAATTACCAGCCCCGTTATCAGAACGCATAGGGGGATATGGGCGCTATGGCGTGACTTCAAAGGCGTCGCCATTAGCAAGCCGATACGCGAAAAAGTGGCTATCCAGCGTGAAAATGCGTCGAGTCCTTAGCGTTTCCGCCGCCGCGACAAGAGAAGCGTCGGCTAAATCCGTATGCGTATCCTGATACTGCGCCATCAGACTACGCATACGTCTCCGCTCCATAGCACTACACTCATGAATAGCGAGTTGACCCTGCGCGTACATTTCCCACAACGCTTCTTGCCCCCTATAGCCGAGTTTGCGTCCGACGAGATACATCGCTTCGGTGAAACAAGGCAGAGTGGTAATCAACGGGAGCGGGAGCGCGGAGACAGCCGCGACGCATCGAGCATGATTTGCCGTCTGGTCAGCGTCTAGCAGGGCGTATAGGGGCCCCGGTATCGGTGAGCGTCATATCTCGAAGCCCTGTTGACGATACTTCTCGTCCATCCCCTCGGCGAAGGCGCGTTCATACGCGTCTTCCGGTAGCGGGGCGGGGACTATCTGCTTGCTGTGGAACTTACCGATAAACGGTAGCAACGCCTCATAAGCGGACTGCGAGAGAGGCGGGGTTGCGAGTTCCTGCGTCGCGAATCGGTCAAGCAAGGTCTTCTCCGCCAAAAGTTCGGGGGTTGTTCCTTGCCTCTCCGCCTCCTTCCTAATAACAGCCTCTATTTCGGGTGCTATGGTTAGGGTAAGACTCATGACGGCTCCTCCTTATAAATGTGATTCTATTATCGCCGAAATACGCAAAAATCGCAAGCGCTCGCTACTG
>JAPLCR010000530.1:3158-10674 GCA_026392135.1 Armatimonadota bacterium | reverse complement strand
TGCTCCCTGCGTTGCGCCAAGCGCGAACGAACCATATCGAAGATGACCGCGAGAAGTATTACCAGTCCCGTTATCAGCCGCTTGTGAGGCTCTTGCGCCCCCATTCCCGCCAGCCCGTTTCCCAACACCGCGATTATCAACACCCCGAACACCGAGCCGACGACGGAGCCGCGCCCCCCTAGCAGACTCGTTCCCCCAATCACGACAGCGGCTATCGCCTGTAGTTCGTAGCCCGTTCCCCCGTTCGGGTCGGCGGAGGCGAGGCGCGAAACGTTGATGATGGAGGCGGTAGCCGCCATGAGACCGCACAGGCTAAAGACGACGACCTTCACCTTTTTGACGGCGATACCGGAGAGACGCCCCGCCTCCTCATTACTCCCGACGGCGAGAACGTGTCGCCCAAAGGTGGTGCGTTGCAGAACGATTTGCGCGACTATCGCGAGAAACAGCGCGAGAAAGAAGGGGAGGGTCAACCCCGCTACGTTCGCGCTTGATATTCGCTCTACCGACTTCCCGATATACTGCGTCTGCGAGTTTGTAAGCAGGTACGCCAAGCCCCGCCCCGCCTCCAACATTCCTAGCGTCACAATGAATGAAGGCAGGGCGAACTTCACGGTCAGAAAACCGTTCAGGAAACCGATAAGTGCCCCCGACGCAAGGCAGAGAGGTATCGCGATACCCAGCGGGAGATGCCACTGTAACAGGGCGAGACCAAGTAGGCTCCCGCTCACCCCGACGATGGAGCCTACCGATAAATCAATTCCGCCAATGAGCAGTACGTAGGTCATCCCTATCGCGAGTATCGCCGCATCGGGAATCTGGTTGGCGATAGCACTAAAGTTCTGAACCGTCAGAAAGTGGTCGGCTTTGAAGGTGAAGAAGCCAATCAGAACGGCGAGCGCAACGAGCAGACCGAGCGAGTTGACTATCCGCTCCTTCCATGCGGTTCGAGGCGAAGAGACTTGCATACGCTACTTCAAGTTCTCTTTCGTCACGAGGTCAACTGGGGTCTCTTTGTCGGCGGGAGTTCCCTTTTTGGCGAGAATGTCGAGCGCGTACTCAATCCCGAATACGGCGAGTTGGTCGGCGTGCTGGTCGGCGGTAGCGAGGACTCCCCCCTCTTTAATCAGCTGTTGAATGGCGCTGATGTTATCGAATCCGACGATGGTTATCTGCCCCGCCTTATTCGCCGCCTTGAGCGCGGCGACTGCCCCTAGAGCCATGTTGTCGTTGGCGCAGAGAAGCGCTTTGAGGTCGGGGTGCGCTGTGAGGAGGGCGGAGGCGACCTTGTTCGCCTGATTCGTCTCCCAGTTCGCAGACTGCGACGCGGCGATTTTGATGTTCGCCGCCTTCATCGCGTCCTCGAAGCCCGACTTGCGCTGAACCGCGTTGAAGGCGGTGGGAACCCCTTCCAGTATCGCCACGCTATCCCCCGCTTTCAGTGTTTTGGCGAGCGCGTCGCCTACCAGTTTCGCCCCCTTGCGATTATCGGGTCCTACAAACGGTATCGTCACATTCTGGTCTTTCAGTACGGCGCTATCGAACTTGTTGTCTATGTTGATTACCACGATACCCGCGTCTATCGCCTTTTTGCAGACCGCAATAAGTGCCTTCGAGTCGGCGGGGGCTATCACTATCGCCTTGACCTGCTGTGCTATCATCTGCTCTACCAGTTGCTGTTGGCGGGATACGTCCTGCTCGTCTTTTATGCCGTTGGCGAGGAGCGTGTACTTATCGGCGTTCTTCGCTTGGTGCGCCTCCGCGCCCTTCTGCATGGTCAGGAAGAACTCGTTGGCGAGAGACTTCATTATTAGGGCGATTTTGGGCTTTTCGGTTGCGGTAGCCGCTTTTTCGGGGGCTTTGCCGTCTCCCTGCTTTTCCGCAGGCGCGGAGTTGTTGCAACCCGTGAGAACAAACAGTGCCCCCAACGAGAGCGTGATGAATGAAGATGTGAAAGTGCGTCGGTTCAAGGCTGTCCTCCTAGGTTAGTGTGAGTTTGGATAAGTAAGAGTTCAGCAGTTGACCCACGCGGGCGCAGGTCTATTGGGTAAGTAACTCACCTTGAATAGGTAGACTTGAATCTGCTAGAATGGGCGAGTAACTGAGAAGGGTTGCGGGAATCTCCACATAACCTCACCCAACCTCTCCTTCGCAAAGGAGAGGAGCCTTTGTGGTTTGAGACTATAAGCCAGTGCGTGTTGTTCCAAGTCTGGGGCTTGTGTGCATTTTTTCGCGATTAATTCCCAAAAGGGTGAACTCTTACTTCGGATAAGGTATTTCTCAAGACGCTCTGAATAGAGGGTCTTGTCACCGCAATAGCGGCAGGAAAACTCCTCTCCTTACGAAGGAGAGGGGGGTGAGGTATCGCCAACCATGCGCTAATGCGGCATCGTATCTCAAATTATGCTATTTATCGAACGCCTGTAGTTCGGCGCAGGATGAAAAGCTCTGGTTTGGGTTGTCGCCATGTGATGGTGTTCCGAGTACCCGTATCGCGACGATTTTGAGGGGGACGGGCAGGTTCAGCGTGAAGGTCGCGCCACTTTTCAGCCCCATCGAATCGGTAGCCGTCGTATTGGGGTACTCTTCCAACACGCCAACCTGTCTCCACGCGCCGTTAGGGGTCTCCTGTATCTCTATGCGTGGCTTGCCTGTCGCCGTGCTGTCGAACCAGCCTCCATCGTGAAAACTCCTGCCGTGTGCGTAGACAACGCGCCGAATAGAAATCGGCTTGGGGAGCGTGACGGCGTACCAGTCCTCCGCCTGCTTACCGCTATCAAAAGTCACGACGTAGGTGTTCGGGTCGTAGTCGTTGATGGAGCCGTTCGCGTTGCCGTTGCGTGAGCGGCTCTCCTCGCCCGCGCTGAGCAGAGAGGGAGTTAGCCGCGCTTCCGGTTTCGCGCCGTGCGCGTAGAGCCATATTCGATAGTTCTCCCCCTTCGCTCCCGCGTAGCCGAAGGGCAGGAAGGTCGCCGTTCGCGTCTCGTCGCCGAACGTGACAGGGAGTTTTAACATGGGCGCGTCGTCGGTTTTGGAGACGACGACTTTCGAGAGGTTCGCAGGAAACGCCAGCGAACGGGGCAGAGGAGAGCCGTTGGAGGCGGTTTCGTCATACGCCATCACGAAGGGACCATAAGCGAGTGCCTGCAACCCTTTGTTGGAGTAGGAGCCGTTTATGAGGCGGGGATCGAGGGGGATGTGAAGATTGATAACATCATCCGGCTTGCAGCGAAATAGCGCAAAGTTAAACCAGTCGCCTGTAAAACGATGCAGATGGATAAGCCCAGAAACCGGTATCTCGGCTTGCGCCCCCTGCGCCCACGCCGGAATACGAATCATAAAGACCATCACCATAGGTTTTGGAGCGTGGATTATGATACGCACTCTGTTATTGAAGGGAAGTTCGCTTATCATTTCAATAGGAACCTTGGTTCCATTATAATCCACAATTGTCTTAGCGGTCTCGAACATATTCACGACGATGCTTCCCCTACCCCTGCCATCCCTGAAAAACACCATCTGCGGAGCCATCGCCATGCCGCGAGGTCCACTGGAGACGCAACAGTTGATACCGGGTCCGTAGGGCTTGGTTCCCTCCAGCGCGGTGTAGTAGCACCACTCTTTTCCGTCGGGGCGTTGCGCCGCCATAAGGTGGTTGTAGTAGGAGCGTTCTAGCTCCTGTCCGTACTTCGCCTCTCCCGTCAGGCGCAGGAGTTGGCTATTGAGTTGTATCCACGTCACGGTGACGCAGGTCTCGCCAATGTCAGCGCTGGGCTTATTGGGGAGGTCGTGCGGGTCGTGGAAATGCTCGAAGTGGCTGGCGGTTCCCGTGATATAGAGCTGGTTCGCGACTACGTCTTTCCATGCGTTCTGCGCGGCGATTAGGTACGGCTTATCGCCCGTAGCGCGATAGAGTTCGCACAAGCCCACAAGGTTGGAGAGCATTTCGTAGGCTTTGCCATTCGCTGTTTTGTCTACGCGCCCTATTTTCGTGAGCGTGGAGAGAACGTGCGGACCGCCCTGCTCCTCCCACGACTCTACAATGTACTTCGCAAAATCGAGGTAGCGCCTGTCGGCGGTATGCCGATAGAGCAGAACAATCGGTTCGAGAACGCTCGTCGCCGCCATGCCGATATGCGTCCCCGCCGAGAGGATGCTCTTCTTGTCCTTGCCAAAGGTGTTGATGAGCAGGTCGCCCATGCGCCGACAGCAGTCCAGAGCCTCTGCCGAACCTGTGTACTGGTAGTAGGTCAGCAGACCAAGCAGGTTGTATTTGTGCGACCACACGTCCCAGTCCGCGCCGTTGTACAGCCCGAACCGCTTTTCTTTGACGTAGGTTCCCAGATAGCCGTCCGCCTCCTGCGTCTGCACAAGCGCATGAACCGCGCCGTCTATCTTCGCCTTGAGCTGTTTATCGCCTGTGTACGACCACGCCAAAGTCGCGGCGTGTAGCCACTTACCTATATGCTCTCCAATCCAGGGGTGACCGCCCGGGCGCTTCTGATAGCCTTCGAGGAGGGGCTTGAGGTCTACGGCGAGTAGGAGGCGGTTCTGCGCGTTCGCGTTCACCCGTTTGCCAAGGTAGCCCGTCATCTGTACCTGCGAGGGCGCAAGCGGCTCGAAAACATCCCTGTCTACGGAGGGGGCTCTGTAGGGGATGGGCATACGCGCCGTCTGCGCGGTTAGCGGCGCGGCTATCATCAGAAGTGCGAGTTGTATTAAGGCGCGAAATGGAAACTTCATTAGGGCGACTCCGACAGTCAAGGCAGGAATAAAAGACTTCTCGTCGAATTGATACGACAACGGGTAGCGATAACCCTTTTTTGAGTCGCCTATTTTCAGTAATAGGGGCGAAATTGTACAGAACGGGGGATACGACGATACTTATTTCCACATTAGCACTATATGGAGTGATGCTCATGGCAAAAGTTCAGGGGGGCGAGCAGACCGCCCCCCAAACCAAAATTATCCTCGATACCGACATTGGGGACGACATTGACGATGCCTACGCTCTGGCGGTTCTCATCGCGCAGAAGAACGTGAACCTGCTCGGCGTAACCACCGCCTTCGGGGAGACCGAAAAACGCGCTCAGGTCGCGGCGAAACTGCTCAAAGTGATGGGGCATGGCGCTATCCCCGTCTACGCAGGACGACCTAATGGCAACAAGATACGAGAGCAGTACGCATGGGCGAAAGACTTTCAGTCTCGCTCTATTAAAAAAGAGCCGGCGATTGAGTTTTTGAGGAAGTCTATAGAAAAGAACCCGGGCGAAGTGACCATTGTGGCGATTGGCGCATTGACGAACCTTGCCGACCTCTTTACGAAATACCCAGAGGTCAAGAGCAAAATCAAGCAGATAGTCATTATGGGCGGCGCGGTCTACACAGGCTACAACAACCAAGCCCCGCCCGTCATTGAGTGGAACATCCGTTGCGACCCGCCCGCCGCAAAAATAGTATACGAGAGCGGCGTTCCCCTCACCATGGCAGGGCTTGAGGCGACGACGATGATGCACTTCTCCATAGAACACCAGAAGCGGCTCTACGGACATGGAACCCCGACGACGGACGCGCTCGCGGCGCTCACCATTCTCTGGGGGAACAACGTCCCGACTCTCTTTGATGGGGTCGCAGTGGCGTGGGCGGCGGGAGTTCGCTTCTGCGATAGCGAGTTGCGTCATGTAGAGGTGACGTTAGATGGGATGACCCGCTTCGGAGAGGGTAAGCCCAACGTTACCGTACTTATCCACCCCCAAAAAGAGGCGTTTCTTGAGTGGAACGTCAAGACGCTGGAAGCGAAATAGGAGGTTATATGCCCGTAAAAGCGCCTATTAAATGGATAGAGGTGAAGAGGGAACTTAACGCTCTCAGTCAGCCGGAACTGATAGAACTCGTTAAAAACTTATTCGACCAGTCTCACGAAAATAAGTTGTTTCTCGCCTCTCGTTTCTCCAGTCAACCGCTTGGCGAAGACGCTATCGCGCCCTATCGAAAGCGTATTGTAGACCAGTTTTTCCCTACGAGGGGGTTTGGAAAACTCGGTCTTGCAGAGGCGCGGAAGGCGATACGCGAGTACAAAAAAGCGACCTCCGACCTTCTCGGAACGGCGGAGTTGATGATGGTCTACGTAGAGCAGGGAACGGAGTTTACAAATACTTACGGCGACATCGATGAGGTTTTTTACAACAGCATGGAGTCTGTTCTCGCCGAACTCGTCAAACTGCTCTCCTCTCCGCAAGGAAGGGTGCTATATCCTGTGTTCAGCGAACGCTTGAGCGAACTGGAGCATGATGCAGGGGACATTGGCTGGGGGTATGGCGATGAAGTTTCCAGGATGGTAGAAGAGTTTGAGAAGGCGATGAGTACGGATGGCGAGGCTACTCTGGATGACGAGGAGTAAAGCGTAGCGATGACCGGCGGACTTAGCCAGATGCCTGAGCGATATGACTTTACCTAACCCCGTATCCTCCGTTCGACGCGGGAGAAATGGGAGCCGGTAGCGGTTGCAGTTAAGTTCGCCCCGTTATCGCCTTAGTGGCAGTAAGGGAATCGCGTCAGAATAAGTGTTCCATTTGAACACCAGAAGCCCCATTTGAACACCAGAAGCCCTCACCCCCGTCCCCTCTCCCAATTCTGGGCGAGGGGTGACTAGGGCAGTAGGCGACTCTGTTTGCCTCTAGGTTCTCTTTTCCTAGAGGTTTTGGAACAATTTAACTAGAGAGAGTCCCTAAGATTCCTCTCCTTTGCGAAGGAGAGGTTAGGTGAGGTTAAGTTCCCCACGTCTCTACTTGGGAAGGGGCATAGGTTGAAATTATGAACTCAACAATTACAAACCACATACAACGATTAGCCCATCCCGACATAGAGGCGCGGCATGAGGCGGTAGCGGCTCTCGCGAAGATGGGCGCGTCCGCAGTTCCGCCTCTGCTGGATGCGCTTGGCTCTCCGAATAGATTGGCGCGACGAAGCGCGATAAAGGCGTTGGTGAAGATAGGAGTTGATAGCGCAAAGTATTCCGTGATACAGGCGTTGACGCAAGAGTGCGAAGGCGCGTATCCTGTGATAGCGAGTATTTGGAAGGCAGAGTTGAGTTCGCCTGAAAAGATACTAGAGAATTCCTCCCTCTCTACAGGAGCGAAATACGCGCTCCTTCAAGCGTTACCCGACGGCTACCGCAGAAGGTGGCTGGGCATAGTCAGCGTTGAGAAGTACTGTGAAGAGTTGTCTAAGAAGGCGGGCGTTCCAGAAGCGATTCGGGAGGGGGCGCGGCGAGTTTGGGAAGAGGGCGGGACGCTGTTACGGGGTAGTCGCGCCCCTGAAAACGCGAATGAACTTCTGCGCCCCGCGTACAACATCCCTACCGACGACCCGCAGATGCTCCTCCGCGCTACCGTTCAGGCGGAACGGATGTCGGACAGCGCAAGCCTGGTACAACCCGCGCTGACTAGAACTACGACGGTTTCGGTTGTCCAACCCACTGCCGTGAAATGCACGCTAAACCCCAAAGACGGCGCGG
>JAPLCR010000530.1:0-3136 GCA_026392135.1 Armatimonadota bacterium | reverse complement strand
GGCGCGGAGATATCCTATATACCGGGCGGGTTGTATAGGTTCGGGAGGGCTGGCGAAAGCGATGATCCGCCTCACGATGTGACTCTGTTTGGCTTCCACATCTCGAAAAACTTGGTGACGGTGGGGCAGTATGAGGACTATTGCAAGGCGGAGGGCAAGAGTATGCCTGCCGCGCCCGACTTCAACAAGGGTTGGAGTAAGAAAGACCATCCGATTGTAAATGTGAATTGGGCGGAGGCGCGGGCTTACGCAAAGTGGGCTGGCGGCGATTTGCCGAGCGAGGCGGAGTGGGAGGTAGCGTCTCGTGGCGGATTGGAGGGCAAGGAGTACCCCTGGGGGGACAAGTTTGACTCTAATATGCTACGCTGTTCACAGAAATCCTATGGGGATAGCGGGGGTACTTCCGTTGTAGGGAGTTATCTCGCGAACGGTTACGGGTTGCACGATATGGCGGGTAACGCTTGGGAGTGGTGTTTGGACGCTTATGACGCAAACTACTGGAAGGGAACACAATCAATAGAGACTGTAAACTTGCCTGACAGTAACAGTTTGGTGCGTGTCCTGCGCGGCGGTTCCTGGTACTACAACAGTCCGGTCTACTTCCGTTGCGCCGACCGGAACTGGGGCGATCCAGGGAACCCAGGGGCGGCGGTAGGGGGTTCCGCGTTGTTTTTCGAGGACTCCGCTAGTTACCCTTTACTCTTTGTCCCTTTTACCCTTTTTAAGCGTTGCGCCGTAGGCGCAAGAATCGAATTTTTTCAAAAATGACCTATTCCTTATCGCGCTAAAGGAATAGGTTTGACAGCCTTGAAGACGAAACATGTCGTCATCAAGAGGGCGTAGGCGTATTGGAGCGTGTCCTGCGCGGCGGTTCCTGGAACAACAACAATCCAGACTACTTCCGTTGCGCCAACCGGAACAGGAACAATCCAGACAACAGGAACAACAATAGGGGGTTCCGCGTTGTTTTTCGAGGAGTCCTCCGTCGCCGATACGGCGAGCGTGCCAGAGTTCCTTTCATTACGGTGGAAGGGAGAGCGCTAAGAGGAGTCCATTCCGCGCTTATGTCCTGCGTAGGAAGTCCTTCCTGCGCGAATATAGAAAAGGGCGGGCGAGGCTGGTAGCCTTGCGCGAACGTCTTGCTCGCCCAATTTTGTTAGGTCGAACATATTGGTTCACCACCACGCTTTGACCTAACCCTCTCCGCAAAAGAGAGAACCTGGTGGTGTGGAGGCGTAAGAGTAGTTTCGTTACTGCACTAGCGGCAGTAAGATTCCTCTCCTTTGCGGAGGAGAGGCTAGGTGAGGTTAAAACAAGGAGCCTGAAAACGTGATTTATGCGAAGCAACATCGGGGCGTGGTCGTAGCGGAAAAGGGGATGATAGCCGCCTCCCAACCGTTAGCGGTGTCGGCGGGACTCAAAGTCCTACAGGAGGGCGGCAACTTTGTAGACGCTTCTCTCGCCGCGTCCGCCGTTCTCTGCGTGATAGAACCCTATAATAGCCACATCGGAGGCGACGCTTTCATTATTGTCTACGACGCGAAAACGGGCGAGACGACGGCGCTAAACGCAAGTGGTGAGGCTCCGCAGAAGGCGACCCCCGAACGCTTCCCGAACGGCATTCCCCTGCGCGGCTTGCAGGCGGCTTCCGTTCCCGGACTCGTCTCCGCATGGTTCGCGCTCCACGAGCGTTGGGGAACGATTCCCGTATCCGAACTGCTAAAAACCGCCATTGAATACGCCGAAAACGGCTACCCGACAGGCTATCGCGCCTCCCGCGCCTTTATGGAGAACCGCGACCTCCTCTATCAGTTCCCCGATACCGCCGACGCGCTTCTGAATGACGGACAACTCCCCGCGCCGGGTAGCAAGACGCTTCAACCCGACCTCGCGTGGACGTTGCGGCAGATTGCGGAGGGGGGACGCGCCGCCTTCTACGAGGGCGCTATCACGGAGCGAATACTCAAGTACAGCGACGAAAACGACGGGCTATTCTCCGCGCAGGACTTCGCGAACCACCGCACGCAAATCTCCGCGCCCATCAAAACTAACTATCGGGGCTACACCGTGCATGGTCAGCCCCCTGTATCACAGGGGCATATCCTTCTTCAAGAGTTGAACCTTGTGGAGGGCTACGACCTCGCCAAGTGGGGACACAACAGCGCGAACGCCCTGCACGTACAGGTGGAGGCGAAGCGACTAGCGTTCGCGGATAGAGCCGCCTATCTTGGCGACCCCAAGTTTGTCTCCGTGCCGATAGAGACGCTCCTCTCAAAATCTTATGCGGATAGGCGACGCTTTGAGATAGATATGAACCACGCTTCAACGGAGGTCGCAGAGGGCGACATCGACCACGACACCACCTACTTCTGCGTCACGGATTCGGAGGGGAACGCGATAAGTTTCATTCAGAGTGTCTTCTGGGGTTTTGGGTGCGGCGTAGTTGCGCGGGATACGGGGGTTCTGTTCAATAACCGTATGACGGGCTTCTCGCTAGACCCGAACAGCCCGAACCTCCTCGCGCCCGGCAAGCGCACCGCGCACACTCTCAACGCCTACCTTGTAACGCAAGAGCGTAACGGGCGCAGTGAACTCGCCTTCGTGGGCGGTACGCCGGGCGGTGATATTCAGGTGCAGAGCAACCTTCAAGTCATCTGCAATGTGGTGGATTTCGGTATGAACCCGCAAGAGGCGATTGAGGCGGCGCGGTGGCAACACGGTATCGGAGTCGGAGGCGACGGCTCTCCGCAACAGACCTTTTGGATAGAGGATAGAGTCTCTGAAAAGACGCTGGACGAACTCAGAGAGAAGGGGCATAAGGTGGAGAGGCTAGGCGGATGGGGGCATGGCAGCTCCTACCAACTTATCGCCCGCGACCCAAACACAGGAGTCTATCTGGGCGGCTCCGACCCGCGTTGCGACGGACACGCGGCGGGGTTCTGAAGACAACGCAAATAATTTACCGGTATTATCCATTTCCTGTGTTCTTCTATAGTACAAGGTATTGTAGAAGAACACAATAGAGTTTTGAGGGGGGCGTATGAACGAGCGACTTGATGAAATCAACGGTTTACTTGGAGAGTTGAATGATGGTGCCATCGACCAACTACGGCGGCACGTAAAGGAAAATGAGATA
>JAPLCR010000243.1 GCA_026392135.1 Armatimonadota bacterium | reverse complement strand
GTACTCTCCAGTCTGTTCGCTACATGGAAACTCAGAGGAGAAGAGACACTCACTGCCTGTCAGAACATGATGCAAAAGGCGCTAAAGAGTTCCTTGCCCCACCCTGCCTAATTTCTACTCCCATAACCCTGAACTCTTACCACTGGATTTTTGAGTACGTTCTTCTTAACAAGAAAACCCCCGTATTTTTAGGAGTGTGGTTCCTCTCCTTATTTGCCGAAAACCTGATACAACATACAGGAAAGCACTTTTGATGGGGAAGCCTACCCACCTTTTTATGGAGAAGGCAATGAAGATAGTACGAACTCTATATTTTCTTTTTATTTTGTTTGCGGGGGTCTGTTGTAGCCAAGTAACTCTCTTTGCGCTCGACAAAAACCTTGATTTGAAGCAGTGCCGCCTCGATACATGGCGGCAGAAAGAAGGCTTGCCCTCTCAAAGCATAGACGGATTGGTGCAAACCTCTGACGGTTATCTTTGGCTCGCCTCACGGAGCGGTCTTGTCCGATTCGACGGGGTGGGTTTTCAGATATACAACTCCTCCAATGTTCCCACTCTTACGCGGAGTATGGTACGCTCTGTCGCGCTCTCACCTAAGCAGGAGCTATGGATAGGAACAGATGGGGATGGCTTTGGGCGTTTCGTGGATGGGAAGTATCTGCCTTATAAAGTGGAGGGGGGGAAGTCCGGGTGGTCTGAGCAGAAGGCTCTCTTTTTTGCCGCCGATGGGAGTCTCTGGATAGGTGGAAGAGGGGGCAACCCATTAACGCATATCGGTACAAAGAAGACTGCGTTCTTTCTGGATAGCTCCAACGGAGTGAACGCCATTGCACAAGACAGCTTCGGAAAGATATGGGTAGCTGGTGATTCGCCTGCTCTTGCGTTTCAAAAATCGGATGGAAGTTTTCAGACCATTACCAAGAAAGAGGGGCTAAAAGAGGGGGTAGTGGGCACGTGCCTCTGGGCTGATAGTGATGGTAGCGTGTGGCTTGGCACGAGTAATGATGGTGTTTTTCATATCCAATACGGCAAAATTCGGCAGTACAACCGAGCGGAAGGGCTTCTCTCTCACTCCGTTAACGCGATGCGACGAGATAGAGGGGGTAACCTTTGGATAGGAACACAGGATGGGATGTATCGTTTTGAACAGAACAAGTTTACACGTTACAACAATGCGGAGGGGCTTTTCGCGCACAAAGTAGGAGCTGTCCTGGAAGACAGGGAAGAGAACCTATGGGTCTGCAACGACACCTATCTTCATCGATTTAACAACACGAAAATGACCCCCATTGACCTGAGCAACGCTGATGGAACCCGGCAAACTAGAGCGATGTGCAGTACCGGAGACGGTAGCGTATGGGTAGCTACGACGCATGGTGTGACACGCATCAAGGGGCGGAAGCAAATCCACTATACAACCTCAGACGGGCTTCCTGCAAACGGAGTCTCCTCTATATGCACTGCCCTAGATAACACCGTCTGGGTGATGACGGAGGATGGGCACTACGCCTACTTTAAGGAGAGTCGCTTTGTGTCCATCCCGCCGCATCTCAGCGGATGGCAGGTTGGTGCGGACAAGAACGGGCTGGTGGTTGCAGCGCAGAATGGGCAGTTCTTTCGATATACCAATGGAGGTTTTCACGCACTCAAAGTGAGTGAGAAACCCCAATACGTCTTTCTATTTTATCGGGATTCATCAGGGCAGCTCTGGTGCGGTAGTGATAAAGGGTTACATAAGATCGGGGCTGACCGAGTTGAGTGTATTCAAAAAGGCTTGCCTCCGGAAGCACATATATTGGGCATTATGGAGGGGAAGTTACAGGGCGAAATATGGCTAAGCACCGACAAGGGGTTAGCGCGTTACTATATGGGCAGAATGCAGGTATGGAATAAAGAGGATGGTCTACCCGACAACAACCTTTACCAGATACAACGGGACAAATCAAATAATCTCTGGTTGGGAGGTAATGCGGGCATATTCAGTGTGCTGATCAGTGACCTTCTCTCTTCCGAACGGCGAACGGTACGCTATACGCTGTACAATGCGCTACAGGGTGTTCGGAGTTATCCTATTACAATGGGGGCTATACAGACTGAAGATGGGAGGCTCTGGTTTAAAGGGGAGACGGGCTTAACCGTTTTTGACCCACTTCATCTGCCTTTTAATGATGTGGCTCCGAGTGTACATATTGAAAAAATAGTACTAGATAAAAAAGAGTACACCAATCAACAGTCCATCACGCTCGCGCCGGGCAAAAACAACCTTGAGATTCACTATACGGGTATATCACTTGCCCTTCCCGAAGGGGTTCAATTCCGCTATCGGCTACTAGGGTACGAGCAAGATTGGATCTCTGCTAGTACGCGGCGTGTTGTCTTCTATACGAACCTACCACCAGGCAGATACACGTTCCAAATCAAAGCGGCGAATGAGGATGGTGTCTGGAGTCCTCCTGTTACTGGGACGACCTTTCAGCTACAACCCTACTACTATCAGACATGGTGGTTCAAATCGGTGGGAGGCTTGGCGTGCATTGGGAGCGTATTCGGGGTATTTCGGTGGCGCTTAAAACGACTCAAGCTGTCCAACCAGATTTTAGAAGAGCATGTAGCAACACGCACTGGCGAGTTGGCGCACTCCTATCAAGAGTTGAAAGAGATGCACTACGCTTTAGAGGAGATGAATGCCGAACTCAAAGCCGCCAATGACGAGATGATTGCCTCCAACAATGAGCTTGCTACCGCTAACTGTAAACTAGAAAAGGCGAACCACAAATTAGCGACCCTTGCCACAACGGATGGTCTTACGGGCTTGGATAATCACCGCACTTTTCAAGAGAAACTACGGCATGAGCTAGCACTGGCTACTCGTATGGGGTGGTCTTTGGGGTTGCTTTTGCTGGACGTAGACTTTTTTAAGCAGTATAACGATGTTTACGGTCATCCGGCTGGCGACACGGTACTGCGTATCTTGGGGCGGCTACTAAAGGAGAACGTGCGGACGATTGACCACGTTGCTCGGTATGGTGGAGAGGAGTTTGCTATCATCTTGCCTAATACCGACACCGAAGCGGTGTCTGTGATTGGGGAGCGGATACGTAAAGTTATTGCGGAGTACGGCTTCCCCAATAGAGCAGTGACCCTGAGCATCGGGGCGGCGGTGCTTCATGAGAATAGCATGGAACCGGAAACCTTCGTGGAGTGCGCGGATATGGCGCTCTACGACTCCAAGCGAAGCGGGCGCAACCGCCTCACTCTCGTGGAAGAGCAACCTACCACACTTGCCGCCTAGTCTCTTTATAATAAAGTGCCCCTCTTCCGGCTGATTAGGAAGAGGGGCACTTTATGTCTGTTCGCTTTGTGTCTGCTCGCTAGAGACCAGTCTCTTTTTTGAACGCAGTGAGGTTCTCCTTGTAGAGTGGGTCGTACTTTGCCGCCTTTTTAAGGCTCTCAAACGCGAGCTGAATGTACTCTTTTCTTGTTCTATCCGAGTTGAACTTTAGGGTGTAGGCCACTCCTAAATCGTTGTGTGCTTCTGCATACCCCTTACGGATTTCGATGGCACGTTTCAGGTAGTCTATTGCTTCATCTAACTTCCCTGCCCAGCTTGCAGCAAGCCCAATTCCGTGTAGTGCCTCTGCGTCATTGGGATTGGCGACGATAGCCTCTTTGAAGGCAAGTTGTGCTTTATCCAAGAAAGCAATCTGTGCTCTTTTTGTGTTGCCTATGGTGAGATTTGTGGTGGCTTTCGCCGTGTAGACTGCCCCCAGCATACGCTGTATTTTGGCTTGCCCCGCCTTCTCCGTCACCTTCTTTAAGCCTGCCTCACCCGCTTCAATCGCGCCATCGTGGTTGGGTGGCTCTTGTTTTAGGCGGATAAAGCCAAGATTTACCCAGGCATCAGTGTACTGAGGATACTCGTTAGTAAGACGTGCGAAGGTCTTCTCCGCTTCAGGGTACTGTTTACGTGCTGCCTCAAAGAGACCTTGCCCCAGTAATGCGTCTCGAATCTCCTCGGCTTTGGAAGCAAGCTCTACCGCTTTTTTGAACTCTTTCAGCGTCTCTTTTGCAATGGAGCTATCAGGGTCGGGCTTTTTCTCTTCTTTCTGTTGTGCCGCCAGTGCTTGGGCGAGGTTGTAGTGCCCTTCATAGCGGTTTGCGTCAAGGTTGGTTGCGGCACGGAACTGTGTTATTGCCTCCTCATACTCCTTCATATCCATCAGTGCCTCTCCGTAGCGGAGGCGCACATCGAGGGACTTTGCATTTAACTTGAGAGCGGAGGCGTAGGCATTTTTGCAGTTGGTCTTTGCAGTAGCGATATTATCGCCTTTCCGCATCTGTAGAAGGCTCGCGTTTCCCTGATAGAGAAAGAGTTTGGAGTTGGTAGGGTCATTCTTAGTAGCGTGACCATAAGCCTCTGCCGCCTCTGCAAAGCTCTTCTGCATCATCAGGGCATGACCCAAATTCTGGAAGACAGCAGGGTCTTTTGGGTTGAGTACTCCCGCTTTTTTGAGGTTGGTTATCGCTTGTGGGTACTGCTTCTGATGAAAATAGAGGTTGCCTATATTGAAATAGGGGTCGGGGAGTTTGTCATTGATAGCGATAACTTTTTTGTAGGTAGCTATCGCCTCATCATCTTTTTTCAAGCCCTCATACGCGTTCGCCAGATTGAGCAGAGCCTCAAAGTCGTCTTTGGTCTCTGATGTGAGCGTTTGAAGAGGCTCTAGTGCATCGTTATAACGCCCTGCCTGCACCGCGACATACCCAATCCATTTGAGGATGGTGAGATAGTCCTTCTCCCCTTTAGGAGTGGCTTTTCGCGCGATATTTAGCTCGTCTAGTGCCTTCGCATACTCCTTGCTGTCGGAGAGCTTGAGGGCTTTATCAAAATGCTCTTTAGGGTCAACCTCGTTATCTTGTGCGAGGGCGGGCAACACACTGAGGGCGGTGAGCAAAAACAGGCATAAAAGGGGACTGCTTAGTCGCTTTAACGCACTGCCGAAATGGTAACGCATGGATGCACTCCTCTCAACATAGAACTGGAGACCCTCTTGAGCCTCCTATGTCGCTTCCGATGGACGCTGAATACTCTCTCTATTATACGGCTAAATCGTGGAGAGCGCAATTCTGTTATTTATTCGTGGTTCGTATCGGCTCAGTTCGACTCTGTCCTGCGTTTTACAATTTTGCCGAATGCCTTTGCTACGTGATTTCGTTTGTTTACTACCTCATGTTTGCTTCTACAGCAACTCGCTTGTGTGGCAAAATGCTCTGCCGACGAGTACGGGGTGCTAGAAGTTGAAAACAGGTAATAATTTCAGTGAAAACCCGTTTTTTTACCGTGTTTGCCCTCTAGCACCCCGTGCAATCCACCGACAATATAGGTGATTCGAGTTCACCTTCCTTTATTGGGCGACAGGGCGTAAGTCTTCCTGTCGCTTCTTTTTTTGTCTGTTTTTAGCGGTAGTTTGAGAACTCCACGTCGAAAGGCAGATCCAAGCTCTTGATAAGGCGTTGTGTCGCTTGGAGGGAATCCTTCTCTTTTGCCGATACGCGCAGCTGTTCACCCTGAATCTGAGTCTGTACCTTAATACCGGCAGCTTTAATCTCCTTGACAAGGTTTTTCGCCTCATCCGTAGGAATACCCTGTTTTAGCGTGATCACCTGACGCACCGTTCCTCCCGCCGCCGACTCAATTTTGCCATACTCCAGTGCCTTGAGTGAGAGGGAGCGCTTGGCGAAACGGGCGCGAATGATGTCCTTTACGGTTTCAAGGTGCCACTCGTCGTCCGAAATTACCTTTATCTCATTGTCATCAAGGGAGACTTGAGTCTTTGTATTACGAAAATCATAGCGCGTCTCAATCTCACGCGACGCGAGGTCAAGTGCGTTCTTAACCTCCGTCAACTCAATACGCGAGATAACATCAAACGAAAATTCAGTTGCCATCTTCTCTCCTTTATGCTTCTAAACGCTCTTTACAACTCTTGAGTAGGCTCTCTACTGCCATCTGTAGTGAGGTGAGCGCGTCCTCAATCTGCCTAACCTCTACCGCACTCTTTTGGTGCAAAGAGATACCGGATAGCGAAGGCAGAAAATCGAGTACCTTCTGGGCGTGTGAAGAGAGGGTTGGGGTACTCACTCCTACCTCTTGGTCCAGTATCGGAGGGGTATCGTCCGCAAAAAAATCGGCAAGGTGGTCAGTAGAGCTTTGCAGCATCTCGTCGGCACGCTCCGGCTTTTTGCGGAGTGCTTTTACCAGTTTACCCGTCTGATCTCCAGTAAGACGCTCATCTCGTATCTTATCTACGACTGCCGATTGGAGTTCAGGCTCTTCATTGAGTTGTTTCAAAAAGCGGGCGTGCTTTTCAGTAAGGTGTCCGTCCGAGGGGCGGTTAGGCGAGGATATGACCGCCTCACCAATCTCTTCGGGTAGCTCTAGTAGGTCAAGCGAATAGCCTACTTGTCGCTCTGAAAGCCCTAAGCGACGCGCAACCTCACGGTTGGTTAGGGTAAGTGCTTGCTTGACATAGAGAATAGCGCGTGCTTTTTCTACGGGTTGCAGGTCTTCGCGTTGTAGGTTTTCAATTAGCTGTTGGGTTAGCCGCTCATCAGGAGCAACCTCAGACAGAATACAGGGGATGTGTTGGAGTTTCGCGGTTTGCGCGGCTCGCCAGCGCCTCTCCCCCGTTACGATGGTGTACTTATTACTGCCGGAGGCAGTCACCGTGATGGGGTTCAAGACTCCATGCTGGCGGATACTGTCGGCAAGACCTTGCAGACTCTCTTCATTGAGTTGCTTGCGCGGCTGGGTGGGGTCTACCGCAATACGGTCTAGTGGGATGTTTTGGATATTCACAGAGCAATCAGCCTCCAAAAGAGTTCATGAGATTGACACACGGATACAGACATAAATCTGCTGATTGATTATAGAATACAGAACGCATTTTGTCAACGGAGGAGAGAGAGTTAGAAGAGACTACTCCTCCATCAGATACGCCTCCGCGCCCGGAGAACCAGTCACCTCTCCCTCTGGCGTATGGACAACCCACGCCTCCGCTTCCGGCAACGCCTGATAGGTCGCTAGTAGCTCACCGCTCGTCGCGTCCCACACCTTCACGGCTCCATCCTGCGCCCCCGTCGCCACCAACTTGCCGTCAGGAGAACAGGCGACAGCGCGAACGGACGCAAGGTGTCCTTCTAGGATGATGGTTTCACTTTTCGTAGATAGTCGCCCTATCCATGCGTACTCTCTATGCGGGAGGCTAGTGATAATTCTGTCTCCATCGGGGTAGAAAGCGATGTCGAGACCGTCATCCGCCCAGATATCATCGGTATCCAATTTCTTTCCCGTCCGTATATCCCATACGATGAGATGTCCCATATATCCATATACCGCCGCAAGAAGATTCCCATCATTAGAGAGCGTCAACTCTGCGTCGTTAATAATATCTGTCTGGAACTGTTGGAGGACTTTGCCAGTTTCTAAGGAGTAGATAGCCACCTGCTTTTCGTGCGCCACAGCGCAACGACGATTATCGGGGAACAGAACACAACTGCTAGATTCTGCGATGGGAACAACGTAACGAATAGAACGGGATTCCGTACTCCATACCGCTATTATTAACTTATTACCGCAGGTATTATGGAGATGTTTGTGCAGAGCATCTTCTAAAGACGAGGCGAGGGTAGGCACTGGGTTCGGGGCAGGAGCATCTTCTTCCTCTTCATCCGTCTGGAAATCTCTTCCGCCAAAAAAATAACCGCCTCTAGGAGCCACAAGGCTAACCAAGGTTCCATCATGTGAAATGGCTTGCAGTCCCCAGTACGGACTGTGTTGAAGCGAGGCTAGTAAATCCTTAAAAGCGGGGCTCCAGTAGTGACGCGCTATTTGCGAGGTCTTCCTTTGCATCAGCCCCAAAAATCGGTGTCCCGCCCCCTTATACTTCTCAAGGCTATGCGCCTCTACACTCCACAGTCGCGCCGAATCGTCGTCATAGAGGGCGGAGACGTGTTTACCATCTTGCATGAAAGAGATGGCTTCCACAGAAGGTATTCGCCCCATCAGGGTTTGGAGGAGTTCTCCAGTCTCTGCGTCAGAGATAAGAATGGCATGGTCGTCCCCTGCGCTCGCCAATTTGCGAGAATCGCTGGTGAAGGCGAGAGTCTGAAGCCAACTTAAATGACAACGCTTTTTCCACAATAGGCGAGCGTCTGAGACGCTATAGACCACCGCAACGCCATCCTCTGTTCCGATGGCAAGAAGGCGACCATCAGGGGAGAGAACACCATTGGACTGAACAGGGCATCTAAGGTATTTGTGAATCTCTTGAAGCAGTTCTCCAGTTTCGGCATCCCATAATGCAGAGCCACAGTATCCCAGTGCTACCAGGCGTTCATGAGAGGGCGACCCTCTCCATAAGAGTTCTGCGTAAGATACCGAACGGCTCATCTCTATAAGGCTTTTTGTTTTGAGTTCGTAAACACAGACTGTTTTATCGCCGATAATAGAGGTTCTTCTACCCTCTTTGATTTC
>JAPLCR010000073.1 GCA_026392135.1 Armatimonadota bacterium | reverse complement strand
TACAGAGGCGACGCAGGTTGATGAAGACAGCTCTTTTGTCGCAACCACTCAGAGAAAGTTTGTGGAAAATGGGCGCACGGATGTTCTCATGGTGAACGATGGACACTCTGGAAAGTCACCCCCCTACTATATTGACACGGGGAAATCGTGGATGGATTTTTTGAAATCCGATTTTGTGGTGGTGCAGTTGAATGAAGGCGATTTCACCTCCGATTTCTACAGCTCCTCTCAAGATATCTTTGTGAAGCGTGACGGCGACAAATTTACCACCATCCGTAAGCCTCAAAAACAGGGTAAGGCATCTGGGTATGCCAAGTTCTCCGCTGTGATCACACGTCTCCGCGTCGTAGTAGAAGAGCGTAGCCAAAACAAGGATAAAAAGACCAAAAAGCCACCGGTAGACCCCTCTTTTGCGAAAGAGGCACTCTGGTTTATGCACGAGGCAAAAGCGATATTTCCTCACTTTGCCGTACTCTACATTCCTACGATGGACTATCATCAGCGCGAAACGCTGAGTCTGCTACCGCCGTTAGAAGTCTCGCTAGAGGCGGCGGCGAAGGCGGAGGGTATTCCGTATATCAATATGCGCTCACTCTATGCTCGCTACTTCCTTGAGACCAATCAACCCTGCCACGGATTCAATAACACGATACCCGGTACAGGGCATATCAACGGTTACGGACACCGTTTGTTAGGGGAAGAGTTGTACAAACTTATCAGTCCACTTGTCTCAAAATGACCTGCGTGTAAGGCTACCCAAAATGAAACAGTGGATACGAGCTGTCTTCGCTTTTCTGTTAGCCTTACTGTGTTGGGAAACTCTCCTCACCTTTCTGAACGAGCGCACAACGGGCTATACTATTGACCAAACATTGGGAGAGGTGGAGAGACCAGGGGTAGCGGTGAACGGAAAAGAGGGTTTTTCCGTCTTTCGTATAAACTCAGACTACTGCCGAGGAGCAGAGTTTGATCCGCGTGAATCGGTACAGCATAGAGTGGTGGTATTGGGCGACTCTTTTACGGAGGCGGCACAAGTAGACGATAAGAGTGTGTACGTACAGGTCGCACTACAAAAGTTTGTAAAGGATGGACTGCACAACATTCAGATGATTAACGCTGGGCAGTCTGGCAAGTCTCCCGCCTATTACCTCGCGTTTGGCAAGCAGTGGTTAGACCACCTGCACTCCAATTTCCTTGTGATACAGTTAAATGAGGGCGACTTCACTGCGAATTTTTATGATCCCTCTGTTGATGTTTATGTGAAGCGTAGCGGGAACGAGTTCACTCTACAGCACAGCCTCCAAAAACAGAGGGAGTTCGCTCGTCGCCTCCCGCGTTCGAGCGTTCTCATACGGTTAAAGGCGGTGTTGGGAGAGTGGTCGGGCGAACGTGCAGCTCGAGATAGGCAGGAAGCTCGCCCCACCGCGTTTTTGAAAGAGACCCTCTGGTTTATGCACGAAGCGAGAAGGGCATTCCCCCATGTTGCGGTTGTCTACATTCCGAGGATGTACTACCATAACCTCAATACTCTTTCGCAACTCACGCCACTAGAGGTCTCGCTAGAGAGAGCGGCGCAGGCAGAGGGTATTCCGTATATCAACGTGCGCCCTCAGTACGCTCAGTACTTCCTTGAGACCCATCAGCCCTGCCATGGCTTCAACAACAGCATCCCCGGTAAAGGGCATATCAACGGCTATGGGCATCGCTTGCTAGGGGAGGAGCTGTACAAACTTATCAGCCCGTTGTTGAAGCCATAGTCTCTGCGTTAAGAAATACGCCGTAGCCCGAACTTAATGACCCCTGACCACATTTCGCCTGCGGGAAGTGCGATAAGCCCTGCGTCCACACCTTGTGGCTCAAGGTTCACCGCATCCGTAGTGCAGGTATAGGGTTCGAGAGCGACGACTCTGCGCTCTAGGGGGGCATAGAGTACCCACTCACGGAACTTCTCGTCTGCCGCAATGTACATCTCAAGCCCTGTCTCTGTGTCGCGCACTCCAGATGAACTCCACCCATCTGCCGCGTGATCTATCTGTGTGAACACGTTGTCGAAGAAGTTATCTTCTAAAGAACGCCATTCGCGAAGGTCGTAGTA
Organism: Armatimonadota bacterium; assembly: GCA_026392135.1. Classification (GTDB taxonomy): domain Bacteria; phylum Armatimonadota; class Chthonomonadetes; order Chthonomonadales; family Chthonomonadaceae; genus CAIJLM01. Next base: position 15,277 of record JAPLCR010000073.1, on the reverse strand, counting down.
AGAGTTATTCTCTGTTACAGAGACGATATCTCCCGTCGGCATCAGTTTTTCGAGTTTCCAAAGTGCGGAGGCGGGTACGCTCACCTGGGACTTACCTCTGTCAGCTGCAGATATCGCCGCCAGCCCGTCAGGAGTATGAAGTGCAGGGCGCAATGCCACTGGGAACCAAGGGTGTATTCCGAATCCCATTGGAAGGGTCTTGTCACCTGTGTTCGTTACTTCGGTCAGCATCTCCAGAACACCCTCTTTTAGCGTATAGGTGATGGCGATTTTGCAGGGGAAGGGGTACTGCTCGTAGATGTCTGGGAAAGCATCCAGTTGCAGTGAACTTCGTACTGTGACTCCCATATCGTCTGCCGTAGCAAACTCCACTGTCCACCCTCTGTCGGCAACAAGTCCGTGAATTGCCTGCCCAGCCCCCTTGTCCCACCCCCTCTCCAGTAGCCCTTTCATAAAGTAGGACTGCCCTTCAAAGGTAAACTTGCCCTCTCGCACGCGGTTGGGAAACGGAAAGAGGATAGGCTGACCGCTATGGAAAGGGTGCGTTTTCAGGCTTTCAAGGTCGTCGGTGGCAACGAAGATGTCTACCGGAGGGGAAGCTTCTTCCTCTGGGCTGTCGCCATCAGGGTCGGGGGTTGTCCGAAACTCTACACAGTTGTTGCCTAGTTCGGGGTAGAGTACCGCTTCTGCACGACGCTCGTGGTCGCGGAAGATATAGGCTGTCAGCCCATGCTGTTGCCTTAGAATGAGTTGATAACGTGACATTGGCTCGTTTCTATGTAGTATGATGAAGACCTCTGGCTACATTTTTGCCAGAGGTCTACCGTTTGGCTTGCTTTAAACCGCTTCCGTCTGCCCTGATTGGATGGAGCGATGGACACTATCGATCACCTTCTGCTGTCGGATTGCATCGTCCATATCGTAGGCGAGGGGAGTGCCCTCCACGATGCTCTTGGAGAGGTGTTCAAACTCTAAAGACCACTGATTTATGCCCGTAAAGGTCTCACAAAGCGTTCCGCTGTCGCGATGTAGGTAGACTTCGGCGCGTTCACCCGGCAGAATCGCATTGGGGCAGGTGATACGCCCTTTCGACCCTACAATCTCGTAATCACAACGGTAGGGCAGAGCGAAGCCGCAATCAAAAAGTGCACGACCCGTTGGGAATATGAGCGTACCGGAGGCGAGCATATCTACCTTATATTCGGGGTCAATATCGGCATGAGCTACAACATGAGTGGGTTCCGAATCGAAGAAGTAGCGCGATTCGCTGATACAGTAGCACCCCACATCCATAATGGCACCGCCTGCGAGTGCGGGATTGAGACGAATGTTATCCTCGCGAGGGATAGTGAAACTGAAAGCCGTTCGGAAGAGGAGTAGGTCGCCAATCTCACCGCTACGTACCCATTCGCGGGCACAGAGGTGGACAGGGTGAAACCGCCACATAAAGGCTTCCATCACCTTCACGCCCGCTTTGTCTACTGCATCGCGCACTGCGTATAGCTCTTCCACATTGGCGGCGAAGGGCTTTTCTGTAATGCCGTGCTTGCCTGCCTGCGCCGTCTTTATCGTCCATTCGGGGTGTAGCCCGTTGGGTAGAGGGTTGTAAACCGCCTCGATTTCGGGGTCTGCGAGTAGCTCCTCGTAGGAGCCATACGCTTTTTGAAAGCCGAACTGCTGGGCGAAATTCTGGGCTTTATCAAGATTGCGGCTGGCTACTCCGTAGAGCTCCACCCCCTCCGCTTTTTGCATGGCGGGAATAGCGGTATTTTTGGCGAAATTGGCGCAACCGAGTACGCCCCATTTAACTTTACGCACGTTTTTCTCCTCAATGTGGTATCGTAAGGAACCATTTGGGTACGAGAGGGTGTCCAACAGAGGGACATACCCCTCTGGAACTATTGTGATGGGAAGGCTTCCCTATAATAACACAAGGGAACAGGATGTCGCAAGAGGGGTACAAGAACTCTCAACAAGAAAAATTTGGCAAGATTGGGGATATGGCAACATGGCAAGGATTATCAGATTTCGCGCGGCGAAAGATAGAAACGGAATGAGGATTGGCGGTACAGAAGCGGTGGTATTCGCGATGATGGCTGTCGCTATCGTACTGGGGGGACGCTACTACTTTAAGACCTACCGCACATCACCCGCGTTCACGCTTGGGCAGTTCTTTGCTGCAGTAAAGTCAGGGAATGTAGAAGCACAATATGCTCTTCTGGATGAGGGCGATAAGCGGTTCTACCCCGACCAAAAGTCTTACAGCAAGACACCGTTAGCGCACGGCTATTCGGCGCGAATCGAAAACGTCTCTTTTGGCAATGAGAAGGTAGATGTAAAAAACGCAGACATGGTGACTATTGATACCGCAATATCGGTGCGCGGAACTACAAAGGGCAAGGAGCTATATCAACAGTCAAGCCAGTCCATACAAGATAGCTACACAATGCGTAAGAGCGCGAGCGGCGAGTGGAAAGTAGTTCTCTTTATGTCGAAGTTGGAGCTGCCCAACAAGGTGGAGGATAGTCCGCAAGGCGACTCTATCGGGAATAACTAGGCGACAAACGTCATAATCGCAAAATTCTCATACCCCTCTATCTTTTGCCACAGCTAAAGTATAGAGGGGTAGCTCTCGTATAAATAGAAGCTCTCTGTTATGAGCGGCTATTTCAAGCCAAATCCTCGCTCTATCAGAGCCTCACGCATAATCTCACGCCCCGTAAGTGCCTTAACGTGCTCCTCTCGCTTTGCGGAGTGTAGAGACCAGTCGCCCTCTACTCCCATGTTTTGTGATGCATAAAACTTTCTCATTATCGCGTTATACTCCGCGATATTCGCCTCCTGCCCTTGTGTGTTGTAGGTCTCATGGTGAACTATTTCCGCTTGCGGTAAGCGGGGCTTTACTGCCGAACTGTCGCCCTCCGCAGGAACTCCTATCGCCATGCCAAAGAGCGCAAACACTTTTTGAGGCAGTTGCAGTGCAGTAGCCAGTTCACGTGGGTTATTACGTGCCGCTCCCACATAGCAGATGCCCAGCCCCAACGACTCTGCTGTCAGGGCGGCGTTCTGTGCGGCAAGACCTGCATCTATCGTTGCCATGATAAACATCTCAAAGTAGTCCAACCCTTCGCCTGCAAGCCCCTCTCGCTCCGAAATCGCCCCTAGCCGCGCTAAATCCGCGCAAAACACAAGAAACAGCGGGGCGCGACGTATAAACTCCTGGTTGCCGCACAAGGTAGCCACAGAGTCCTTATGGCTCGACTCTTGAATGGCTATAACGCTCCACGTTTGCAGGTTAGAAGAGGTTGCCGCACTCTGCGCTCCAGCGACTATCTGCTCCAGAGCGTTGGGCGGTAGGGAAGTAGGGGCGAACTTCCGCACGGACTTGTGGGCAAGAATTCCTGCCACAATGGGGTTCATCACCCACTCTGTTTGCGGTGCAGAAGTGCCGTATCGCAACTCCAGCGGGTGCGTCAATGCGTTCTCTGCTCTCGTCATACTCTTACTTCAACTCCTCGTTCATGTTTTTGCATCTCTCAATAGTTACTGCACCCAAAACTTAGGCGCGTCGCTTCGCCCCTCAACCGGGTTTTAGGAGGCGGGCTTTGTCCTCATCTCGTACTACGGGCTGATAGGGTACGCCTAGATAGCCGGCTATCTGTTGCGCCAATGCGTTGAAGCCATCTCGACTAAATCCTCCCACTACAGCTCCCACTATATTTTTACTACTATCCAGCAGATAGAGGTCGGGAACGCTAACAACTCCATAGTCTTCAGAGACTTGAAGTTGTTCGTCGAGCAAGATAGGAAACGTCAGTCCATGTTCCGCTGTAAAGTCGGCACTCTCCTCTTCGTCATCCTGCGAAACCCCCCATATTTGAAATCGTTCGCCAGAGGTCTCTGCATAAAGTGTATGGAACCGCTGAAGAAAAGGGGCAGAGTAGTGACACGTTTCGCAACCCGAACGAAATAGCACTATGAGAAGCAGCCCATTGGAACGGGTAGGGCGGCTCGAATAGTGCTTGCCACGTGCTGTACTTAGGCTGAAATCGCTTACCAAACTACCACTATCTTTTGGGAAATCGTTAGAATTGGACATGGAGTAGTCTCCTTAAGCCTCACGAGAGAGGTATTTTTATAGGTATAGAGTGATACCGCATAAATGCTTGTTTTGTCGCGTCTCTATGGAGGGAGGTTCTCCTTTTACCAATAATACTACATCAAGCGGGGTTGGTTTAGGGAAAAAGCAAAATGATTACCAAAACAGACAAAGTCAGGTTTGCCATCGCATCCTGTGAAATGTGCTTTATAGCGATGGGAAAGGATATGTGGACTCCAAATGAATATGTCGAAGAGCTATGGCTCAGGGTGGATGAGCAACTCGAAAAGGTGGAAGAAGCCGAGCGCAGGGAGGACGACTTCGAAGTCCATCAGCGTTTTCAGCACATCTTACGCCTCCTCAACCGTATTGAAGAAGAGGTGTCCCAATAGAAGCCTTCTCTTCAGTGTTCTCAATAATTCAAGCAGGGAATAGGCAGTCGTTTGCAGAAAAAGCGTTTCAGGGTGGTAAAAGCCACCCTGAATTTTTTGTAGGAGGTTCATGCTTCTATGGCAGAATTTAATGGTCTTGGTCTAGGGCTTCACAACATTTCAAGGCTTTCTCGCGCAAAAACCCGCTCTATCAGTGCCGAAAACTTTACCGGCGAAAAGGGCAAAGCGGCAATGGCAACCACAGGCACAGGCGCAAACTCCGCCCGTGAACTAGGGCAGGGCTGGAAGGTCTCCCCCTCCATACACATACAGCCGCGTCAAGTGGTCACTCTAGCAGAGATAGAGGGACCCGGCGCAATTCAACAGATTTGGAACACCGTTCACCCCGACTGGTGGAGAAAACTGGTACTCAGAATCTACTGGGACGGTGAGGCGACCCCCTCCGTTGAGACCCCCATCGGAGATTTTTTCTGTAACGGCTGGTGTCAGCGATGCAATATCACGTCTTTACCCATCTGCGTTAATCCGGCAGGCGGATTCAACTCTTACTGGGAGATGCCTTTCCGCCAGTCAGCAAAAATCACTATTGAAAACCTGACAGATGACGAGTGTAAAGGCTACTACTATCAGATTAACTACACTCTCACCGAAATCCCTGACGACTGCGCCTATTTTCATGCACAGTTTCGTCGCTCCAACCCGCTGCCCTACGCCACCGAGCATACTATTTTGGACGGTATCAAAGGACATGGGCAGTATGTGGGAACCTATTTAGCATGGCAGGTCAACAACTGCGGGTGGTGGGGAGAAGGCGAAATAAAGTTCTTCTTTGATGGCGACACTGAGTTTCCCACAATAGCAGGAACAGGTACGGAGGACTATTTCGGAGGAGCTTGGAACTTTGAACAGCCTCCCGGTAGTTACGGCGTTTTCTCTACCCCCTGGTCGGGTATGCCGCAGGTCATCAACGCGGGCGGGGAGGGAATGTACCGCTCACAGCAACGTCACGGACTCTACCGCTGGCATATCATGGATCCCATACGCTTTGAAGAAGACCTTAAAGTCACTATACAGGCGTTGGGGTGGCGAACCGGTGGACGCTACCTTCCGCTTCAAGACGATATATCCTCCACTGCCTTCTGGTATCAGGCGGAGCCACACGGAGTGTTCCCTGTGCTGCCCAATCGAAATGGGCTTGAGGTGATTTAGCTACGCCGATCCTGCGATGACGAGAACATACTCGCCTTTACGATTCCTCGTTGCGTACTGCACGCATATCTCGCCTAGCGTTCCCCGCACAAGAGCCTCATCCGGCTTGGTGAGGTTACAGGCTAATGCAGCACCTCGCTCTGCCCCCAAGTGCTCCCGTAGAGCGTTGAGCGTTGAGGTGAGGTAGGCATAGGATTCGTAGAGTACCAGAGTATGTCTCTCTTTGCGGAGTGCATCAAAAAAGAGAACACTCCCCGCTCTGGTACGCGGAGGAAAACCGAGAAAGACGAACTGCCCCGAAGATAGCCCCGACAACACGAGTGCGGTAAGAGCCGCATTCGCGCCGGGCAGAACGGTGACGCTCACACCGAGCCGGTGGGCGCGTTGTATCACGCTTCTGCCCGGGTCAGCGAGTGCAGGGGTTCCCGCATCGCAGACGAGTGCTAGAGACCTCCCTGCGCCCCACTGCGCCTCTATCTCTTCCAGAGTGGGTGCGATACGTAGCGAGTCGTAGCGAAGCAGGGGCGTGGTTATCTCGTAGTGCGCGAGAAGCCTACGCGTCACCCGCGCATCCTCCACGATAATCCTATCCGCCTCCTTGAGGACGCGCAGGGCGCGGAGCGTGATGTCTTCGAGGTTGCCAATGGGGGTTGGTACGATAATGAGGGCTGGGGTGGCTATGATAGAATCCCTTTCGGCGCGTTCGGGAGCATCCTTTCCAGTATACGCCGCTCTTCGATGGGAAGCGCCATCAGTACGCGCACGTCCTGAGTCCGTTTCCACTCCACTGCCGCGCCTAGCAAGCGCAGGGGGATATCCAACTCTGTGCCGAGGTGAGCGACGGAATGCCATGCGGAGAGCCATTCGTCGGCGGCTAGTTGGGTGATATACTGTTTTGAAATGTTCAAGATACTTTCTACTATGCCTATTTGTAGTGCCCTAATAGCATTTTGCTCTACGTAAAAGTCAAAAAGCGTTGGGACAATTCTTGCTAGGTCTGTGTGCCCCCTCAGAAAGCCATAGCATAGTGGCATTAATTGTCCTATATCCCATGTCGAAGGCGCTAATGCTCTGCCTTGTTTAATGCCCCCTATAAATCCTTCTCTATCTCTATCATCCAAAGCAAAAAATACTACAGCCCTCTTAATAAGAATATCAGCGCTATGTGGAGTGTACTCAAGAGCAAAAAAAAAAAGCGTTAGTGCCGAAGTATAGTCGGAACTCAATGCAAATGAGCTTCCTATTGCCTCGCACAAATCAGAAGGGCTGGGAGCCGTGCATATTGCCTGCTCAAGATAAGTAGTAGATTGCTCAAGTTGTTCGGCCCATCGAAGGAGCATACTATAAGCAAACCAATCCTTATAGTCACATTGGTTTCCTTTTTGCTCAATGTACTCTGCAAACAGTTCAGGCGCTTGTTGGAATTGCTTTCTGTTTATATGTTGGAACGCTTCATCAAGTATCTTCTCCGCCCGTTCCATATCCGGTCTATCCAACACCGCAAGATTCAAATCAAGCGCCGCCATCAAGTACTCCCGTGTAAGCGTCTGCTCAGGCGAAAGGCTTGATAGGCGTTCGCGGCGCTCCATGCGGCTATACCAGCGGCGCAGAAAGTCTACAATAAGGCGTACCGGTTCGCCGCGCCCTCGCTTCAACTCTATCACCATGCGAAGCAGAGGCTCCCGCAACTCGTACCACGACTCGCGCCCAATCGCCCGCTTCCGCACATACCCCAACTCCTCTAGTTTGCCCAACTGTCCGGAGGCGGTTTGAGAATCGAGGAGGTTCTGCGTCGCTATCTCCTTCACCGCGACGGCTCCTCGCGCCGAGCAGAGAAACTCGACGATTTTGCGCTGTTGCGGCGAAAGCAACTGCATACGACTCTGGTAGTAGGGGGTCAGTTCGTCCAGCAGTTGCATGAAGGGCGCGACCAGTTTGTCCAGCGAATCCAGCGTCAGCAGGTGCGCAAACAGCAGGTAGATGCGCGGATGTCCACCCGCAAGGTCATGCACGGCTTGAACGCGCTCCCGCGCTGTAGGGGTCTTCAGAAACTCCTCTAGGGCTGTGCTGAAAGAAGCCGTAGAACGCCGAATCGCGCTTTGTAACTCCCGCGAAAAGGCTCTGCGTTGTGGCGAGGAGAGTCGCAAAGGGGTGTTCGCTCAGGAACGAGCGAAGCGCCCACTGCCCGTCGCTTTCCAGCCCCCGAAATATCTCATTCAGGTTCTCAATCAGAATAAAGAGCGTTCTCTCGCCCACATACTCGCGTATTAGGGCGTTCGCTGTCGCCTCAATTTCGTTAATAGGGAGGCGGTATAGCGCGTCTATCCGCGTCTGTAGGTCGCCGTACTCCTGCTCTAGCGCCTTCAAAATCACCAGTAACAAATCCGTCAGCGAGGCGACGCTCCACTCCTCTTCCGCAAGAAAGGCGATAGCGATTTTGCCTTCCAGTTCCGGTAAGGCTTTCACGCGATGATAGGTCAGCGCAGTGATATAGGATTTGCCGATGCCCCTGGGACCCAGCAGGAGGGTGTGATACTTGGCTTGCGTCATAACGCTCTGACGGGTCTTGTCCACTAAGCGTTGAATGAGGTCGCCCTGCTTAACGAGGATGGCTTCCAGTAGTTCATGGCTCATCTGTCTAGGGGTGAAGTAGGAGAGGTAGGACTGTTCGCTTATCATGGTCACTCCCCCAAGCCTCGCCGACTGCGCCACACCCGCTGAATGAAGGCGCTACGGAACCGATACCGTCCCTCTTCTACTGTTGTGTAGTGGTCTGAACCCAGTAGGCGTAGTACGCGCAAGACGGTCTCCCTATCTCGCTCTATTCGGGCGGGGTCAATGCCCTCCGTGATTTCGTCTACTGTTTTGGGCGGCTGTGTGGCAAGCATATCCAGTGTCGCCCTTGCGATTTGCCGATGCGCCAGCAGGTAGTGAGTGTCTATTCTTTCGTCGTAGTAGACTAGATTCCAACGGTCAAGCCCGTCATTCAGGCTCTCATGCAGGTAGTCGTTCACCCGCTCCTGCGTAGCGATGGCTCCGGCAACGCCAAGTTCCGCGACGACGTGTTGAATGTAGAAGGGGATTCTATCCGTCTCTTGGGCGATGTGGAGGGCTATCGCGTCGTAGTTATCGCAGGATACACTCTCCCCATACAGAAGGCGAAGAACGAGTTCCGTAGCGTGCGCTTCCGTCAGGGGTTCCAGATTGACCGTATACATATCGTTAATCGGTTCGTTTTGATAGCCTTGCTCTCGTAGAACGCTCAAAATGTGGTGTATTCCGAGCGAACCCGTGTATATCATGCGGAGAGGGCTATTCATTTGGCGAACGGCGCGGAGCGTGTCCAGAATCTCCATCACCACAGCGGCACCTTCGCGTCGTTGTATCGCGTCCAGCATGAGAGGGAGTTCATCGAAAGCGAGAACGACCACGCCGCCCAGATTCTCAAGGTCTTGAAGCAGTTCCGTAAGAAGCGTTTTCCACTGCACCTTAAGCGTGTCCGGCAATTTGAATCCAAGAGGTGCTGTTATCTGAAGCCCAGCCAGCTTGCTGGCAATCTGAAGAAAGTTAAACTTTCCAACAGTTGCCGCTGAAAGAGACTGCCGACTCGCTCCCAATAGCACCTCGACAAACTCCAATGGCGTAACGGCATTGGAGACATCCAGATAGAGAAACGTCCAACCAGCAGGAATCGTGCTCCCCATCTTATCGCGCACAACGGAAGATTTCCCCATCCGCCGCTCTGCGGTGATATAGAGGCTCTGCCTTTCCAGTCTCCGCCAGAGTTGCTCTACCAGTTCGTCGCGCCCCACCACTTCATCCGGTGCAAGGGTTCCGCCCGGATTCGCTTTTTGCATTCTCATCATAATGCCTCCCTAACATACGTCATTTTTGATGTACGTCAAAAATGACGTATGTTTATTATACACCAGAACTAGAAAATTAAGACAAAAAGTTCCCGCGCCCTAATTGGGGCGCGGGAACTTCGGATAACCGTTCAGAAACGAAAACCTACTTCTTCTCTGTCTTCGTATCCGGTTTTGCGTTAGGCTTGTCAGCCTCTTTGGGCTTCTCTGCCTTCGCGTCCGGTTTGGAAGCGGGTGGGGTAGACTTCGTGTCTGCTTTCGCGTCAGGTTTTGCGCTCTTAGGTGTTAGCTCAGGCTTCGGAAGCGTAGGCTTGGGCTGGTTCTTCATCGCTTCTGCCTGCTTCTTCCGCTCAACCTCTTCCGTAATTTTGAATTTCGCGAGCTGTTGGTTCAAATCGATGAGGAGCTTCTGCTCACTTATCACCATCTCGTTTTTGTTCAGGCTACGGAAACTTGCCAGAAGCGTCTCATGTTCGCGAATTGCGTTTTGTGCCGAAGCGGCATCGGTGGGCGGTGTTGCGGAGAGGAGGCGCGAAGCCATTTTGAAATGCTCCGCAGACTTCTCAAAGTTCCGCTTATCGCGATAGTAGCCCGCCAGCTCTTTGCGGAGCATGGGGGAGTCGGTTGACTTTAGTCCGTCCTCGTAGAGGGTGATGAGCCGCTCTCGAATTGGATCACGTTGTGCAAGAGGCGTTCCTGCGTCCACCAGTTTCGGCTTGATGAGGCTAGCGATGATAAGGCTGTACGTGGAGTCGCCCTTCTGCTTTACAAGGAGAGCCTCGTACTGGCTGAGCGCGTCTGCTTCCATCTTCGCAACATCCGCAGGGGTGACGGGCTTACCTTGGCTCTGCCCCATCTGCGACATCATCTGCTGTTGCCGTGCCTGCTCTAGTTTGGAGAAGGTGTAGTGCGCCTTGATAACGGGGTCAGATATCTCGACCTTCGCCTCTTCCAGCTTTGCCCGGATGATCTCTGTGAACTTCTTTTGCGCCTTCGTAGACTTCAAATCGTCCATCGCCTTTTTAACGTCGAAGTCTTTGGGGAGCGTGTTCTTTCTGTCCTCTACGAGTGCGAAGCCATAGCCGGGGATAAATCCGCCGACTTTTACCACTTCGGTAGTCTCTCCCTTTTTGGCTGCATGAACCGCGTTGTCAAAATCGGCACCATAACCGAGTGCGCCTTGACTCTCGTTCTGCGGGTTCCCACGGTATTCGCTACGGAAACCTAAGTCACCGCCGCTTTTGCCAGTAAAGTCGCCCGAAAACTTCTTCGCGATATTGGTTATGTTCGCGCCCGCCTTCACCTGCGCTTTCAGCTCTTCTGCCTTCTTCTTCGCATCCGCGTCGGGAAGGGGCTTGGGCGCACCAGGCTGTGCTGGGAACACGCTTTTTGCGTCGGATCGCACCAGAACAAACTTGACTTTCACCTCTGCGGTCTGGTTCTTCGCATCCTCTTCCGTTACTTTGAACTCGTTGCCATAGCTCTTTATAAGAGAGACCCCCAGCAACTGCTTGGCAATTCGGTCTCGCATTTCCGATTTTGTCACGCCCTGTGACTGTAGGTAGTCGTGCCACCTATCTTCCCCGCCGTCTTTGGTAATGGCATCGTGCAGTTCGGTGAGGTTTTTATCTACCTCGGCATCATCTGGGCTAACATTTCGCGTGCGAGCATCTTCTTGAATGATGTGGTTCATCACCACACCCGTCATTGCGTTTCCTTGCGTAGCGGCTTGCTCTTCACCCGCCTGTCCCGTCTGGCGTTGCGTCGCCTCCATAAACTCTTTGAGGATAACGGGTGCCCCATTTACGGTTGCTATCTGCTGGTCAAGGTCGAGTCCATTGTTCTGGGCACCACGGTTTAAGCCTGGTCCTAGTGACAGGATAAGACCGGTACTCATAACAATAACCATTACCCAAGCGGCTTTCGAGCCGTGTTTTGTAAAGAGGTTTCGCCAAGTTGTGATTGAAAGTAGATCAGGCATTACTGTATCCTTATCGTTACGCTAGGAGTTTTCGCAGGGCAGCGAGGCAGGGACGGGAACCGTCTTCGGGGGTTCCCTTGCCACTCTCTCCGCTTCCCGTCTCCGGTACGTAGTGGGTTTCTAATGAGAGGTATCCGCTATATCCGTCGTTTCGTAGGGCGGTAAGGTGTCCAACATAGTCAATCTCACCTTCGCCAACCACGCACCATTTGGGGTGTCGCCCCTTCTCTTCGCTCTCTGCCCAGTTCGCATCTTTGATGTGAATGTGTGCGATGTAGGGCTTTACGGCGTTGTAGCCATCGGGGAAGGGGAGTTCATCTGCACATAAGGCGTTACCCGGATCCCAGACGACTTTAAGGTTAGGGTGGTTGATAGCCTGTGCAATGCGTGCCGCCTCTGCGCCTGTACCGATGTAGCAGGCGTGCTCGTTCTCAAGGAGCAGTGTTAGTCCACGCTCTTTCGCAAACTCTAGCGGCTCTTGAAATGCCTCTACGATTTGCGCTTCGATTTCGGGGGTAAGAACGGCTTTGCGCCAGAAGGTAAATACACGGATGAAAGAGGTATTGAAGGCATCTGCAAGGTCGGCGCAACGCCGTAGAATACTCATCTGTTCAGCGAAAGTTCGGGGTTGCGCGAGGTGCATCCGCCCCGCCTTCTCGCCTTCGTTTGCGGCATTGATGGCGAGGTCGCACTTGTAAAAAGGAGTGGCTAAACAGACTGTACTCATACCGCGTTCGCGTAAGGCTCTTTGGGCGCGGGCAACCTGCTCTGCGGAGAGGTCTGCGATATTTGTGCCCCAAAGCCCGCGCAGTTCGGCATGGCGCACGTCGTACTCTAGCAAGACATCGAGCGAATGCTCAAAATCTTGTGAAATTTCATCCGTAATTGCGGCGAGTTGCATCGTCGAACAGCCCTTTTTTAGCGCAAAAAGCGCATTTTGCGTGTGGTAGTGAAAGTAGATTAGAGTGTACACTCTTAGGCACTATTTGTCAACGGAGGAGTACCTGTTCGCCGATTTATTAGAAGCGGTACGAAGTACACGAATACCAGTGCAGAGAGGACACTGCCGCAAAACCTCCTCTTAACGAAACGCTCTTTACTAAAGACTGTTTACAAAATAACACTGTGAAACCCGGCAAGTAGCCGTTTCGTAGAGGGAGTTAGCAGACAAAATTAGGTGAGCCTAAAATGTTCCAATATCACTTTGTAGAAACAGGTAACAACGGCGGGATATGCTTGACAAACCTAGTTGAGGCAGTCATAATGCCAATAGTCTTGCGCTTGTGCAGGGTGTTTGCGGGAGGCATTGATGCCTCCTCTATAGAAGGGAAGTAACACACTATGAGTCCGATTTTAACGAGCGAGTTAATCGCTTTTGTTGTCTATTTTCTGTACGCGAGCTTTTTTGAATGGGCTTTTCACAAATACCTTTTTCACTCGAACAAGTTCATCAAAGCGACCTTTCGCGCCCACAATAACGTACACCATCTCCGCTACAAATACTCGCCCTCATCCTACGAATGCCGTGAGGGACGCGCCAAAGAGCATATTGCAATGGACTGGTTTGCGCTCCCCCTCTTCGTGGGGTTTCACTTGCCGTTTCAGATAGCCATTCAGTACTTTACGGGTATTCCGAGTGTTTGGGGTGGCGTTGCCGCAGTGACTACCTACTACTTCGTCTACGAGTATTTTCACTACGCCATGCACGTTCCGAAACGGCGCGGCTTCGAGAACTTCTTCTACTTTAAGTTTGCGAAGGAGCACCACCGCATCCATCACAAACATTTTTTGAAGAACTTGAATGTTTTCTTCCCATTAGCCGACCTGTGCCTCGGAACCTTCATCAGTGCCAAGGCAAGCCGTGAAGAGGATGCGCTTATTGCGGAGGCAAACAAGAGCCGCCAGCCTGCAAAGAGAGAGAAGGTTACAGCAGGGTAGGAGCAGTCGCTTGCAAGTTTCGCCAACTTCCTAATCGCTATACCCCTAACTCGTCAGTTACGTATAGATGTGCTTCTCAATCACCCCACCTTGCCTTCTCTTTCCAAGAGGGGGCAGGATGGGGTGGGTTACTTATTGGGGGCGCAACACGCCTCCTCTCTGCTTCCACCGTAGTATCCAAAATAAACCGTATCCTCGCCGCGCCTGCTACGTCTTATAGGGTGTGAATGTTTGAAATCAGAAAGAAAGAAAACCAAACCCTGATATGAAGAAACAGATAATCATAATCACAATGGCGGTGCTTCTCACCCCTATACTGGGGCAGGCAAACACCCTAAAGCCTCCTCGAAGAGCTACAACCAAACCTAACCAACACTCTCGCAGAGTCACACCTCCCAAACCTGTTCTTGCAAAACCTGTTCTTGCAAAACCTGTTCTTGTAAAGCCTGCTCTCCCTAAGCCTGCGCCTCCCCTCTCCGAATCGGACGCGGTCTTTAACCGGAATAGTGTTTTGAATATTGAAATTGAGTTGAGTGCAGAGGCACTAAACTCTCTCCGTAATGAACCCCGGAAATATGTAGAGGCGACTCTCAAAGCGGGCAATAAGATATACAACAGGGTGGGGGTACACCTGCGCGGGGCGGCTGGTAGCTTCCAAGGGGTAGATGATAAGCCCGGCATTACCTTTAATATGGACAAGTTTGTTAAGAAACAACGTTTCTGCGGGATGGGAAAATTTCATCTCGCGAACTCAGTTCAAGATCCCACCTATTCAACAGAACTCCTCTGTGGGGAGATATTCCGAGAAGCAGGTGTTCCTGCCGCACGTATCGCACACGCTACCCTATCCATTAACGGGCGTAAGTGTGGTATGTACTCTCTCAAAGAGGGATATGACAAACAGTTTCTGATGCACCACTTCAAAGACACCCATGGGAACCTCTATGATGGTGGATTTCTGCGTGACCTCGACCAACCGCTAGAGCTTCTCTCTGGTAAAAAAGGGCAAAAAGAGCAGGAGCAACTTGAGCTTAAAGCTCTTGCTGATGCCTCCAAAGAGCCCAAACTTGACCTGCGCTTTAATCGTCTAAGTCAACTATTAGATATGAATCGCTTCCTTACCTACATTGCGTTGGAGGCAATGTTGTGGGATTGGGACGGATACCCCATGAACCGCAACAACTACCGTGTCTACCATGACCTCGCAAGCAACAAAATCGTCTTTATTCCCTCTGGGATGGACCAGATGTTTGGGAATGTTGAGGGTCCCATCCTTCCTGATTTTCAAGGGATGATTGCACGTAGCATTTTAGAGACTCCAGAAGGGCGTGAAGGCTACTTCTCTCGAATGCGTAAACTTTTGCTGAGTACGGTGCGGATAGAGGCACGTTTGAAGCGGCTTGTGGAGGTGGAAGCGAAAATAAAACCCGTTCTCACTGCTATCAACAAAGATGAAGGCAACGGTTACGGGCAACAGATGGAAGCACTACGCGATAGGATACGTGGACGCTTCCGTGAGGTTGGGGAGCAGCTAAAAAAAATTCCCGTTACAGAGAAAACGCTTTAGGCGATTTATATGGGATGGGCGTGGCGCGATATGCCTTCCGTTTTACGCATAAACTGAGCGGACAGATACCGAGGTCGTTTCTTTACGATGCCTTAGCTTTTTAGGCTAGACAACACGACCTAGCCCTCTTCCCTATCCATACTGCAATGCCTCCGCACTGACCCAGCCACCCCATCCCAACCCTTGCCCCTTCACAAGGGGAAGGGCGAATGCCGAAACTGCAAG
>JAPLCR010000013.1 GCA_026392135.1 Armatimonadota bacterium | reverse complement strand
TATAACAACCAGCTGACCTCTCTCCCTGAGAGTTTGGGGAACCTCGCGAACCTGAGAGATTTCAGAGTAGAATCAAATCCGCTTGCGGATTTCCCGCCCGAAATAGTCTCATTAGGTAGCAATGCTATCCTTAAATACCTAAAGGGGCTTGATACCAAAGTTCCGCACTGGGCTTCCAAAATGCTGGTGGTAGGAGAGGGGGGAGTTGGAAAGACAAACGTCATTCGCCGCTTGAAAGGCGAGGAGTTCGACCCTGCACAAGGCACCACACGCGGAGTCGCTATTCGCGAACTGCCTCTAGCTCATCCCAAACGCAAAGATGTGACGATGATGCTAAATGTGTGGGATTTCGCGGGGCAAGAGATAGAACACGCCACGCATCAGTTCTTCCTTACACAACGCTCCCTGTTTCTGCTTATCTGGAATGCGCGGCACGGATACGAACAGGGCAAACTGCTCCACTGGCTAGAGACTATCCGCACCCGCGCCGGCGATAAAGTTCCCATCGTCATTGTTGCCACACACTCCGATATGAGGCGTGCAGACCTTCCTCTCGCCGAAATACAGCGCAAATACCCGCAGGTAGAGGGCGCGTACACCGTCAGCAATAAGTCTGGCGTGGGCTTTTCCAAGCTACGCGCCGCTATACAACGCCTGTGCGCCTGCGACAAAATGCCCCTCATGGGAGAGCCGATTCCTGAGCGATGGAAGCGGGCAATGGAGGGAGTGCGAAAACTGCCGAGCCGTACCCTCTGGATGACGCACGATGCACTGCTAGACAAACTCGCTACGTACAGCCTGACCGGAGATACGGCGAAAATCGTGACGAGCTGGATGCACGATAGCGGAGACCTTCTGCACTTCCGCGAGAATAAAGAGTTGCAAGACATCGTCATCCTTCAACCCCAGTGGGTGACGCGGCATATCGCGCTTGTGTTGGACAGCCGTAGAGTGCAGAAGGAGAACGGGGTCTTCACGACGGAAGAGATGCTCACACTGTGGAGCAGGGTGGATGCGGAGGTACGGGAGCTATTTTTGAATCTCATGGAGCAGTTCGACCTCTCCTACCGCATTCCCGACGACCCCGAATACAAGAGCCTTGTGATAGAGTGTGTTCCTCCAGACGAGGCGGACTACAGTGCCGTATGGGAGGCATCGCTCACAAAAGAATACTGTAGAGAGGTAACACTGCACTACAAGCTGAGCGCAATACCCGCCGGAATTCCGACGTGGTTTATCGCACGCAGTCACCGCTTCACGCAAAACCTCCACTGGAAGAGGGGGGCACTTTTCGGAGATGACCGCAAAGCCCCACAGCACTTCGCGCTCATTACGGCTTCAGAAGAAGACAAACGGGTGGAGATAACGGTGCGTGGTGCCTCTCCAGAGAGTTTTTTAAGCCTTATGGTTCAGGGCATGGAGGTTACTCTGGCGCGGTTTCGCGGCTTAAAGATAGACCGCTTCATTCCTTGCCACTGCGAAAGGGGGTGTACAGAGACCTACGAGATGGGGACTCTTGTAAAGCACCACAGTGACGGCATTGAGGCGATAGACTGCTACAAAACTCGAAAGCGCGTTGTGATACAGGAGCTACTCTTCGGGCGGACGGTGTGGAGTAACAAACCCCGCTACGACCATGAGACGAAAGCCCCCCAACAGATAGCCGCGCCCATCTACGGCGTAGCAGAGTGGGACGAAGAGCGGTTGGCGAAAGAGGAAAAGACGCAGACGGCACCACTCATCACTCGCCACATACTGCTACAAAGCAACCCCGCGCACTTCGCCGAAGACTCTGCCTACAGCTGCCCGAACCTGATACTCGTGCGTCCGCAAGAGGCAAAAAATATAAAAGAGCACCTCTCCGCTATCGCCTACGAGTCGTTGGAGTTAGTCCTGTTCTGTCAGGAAGACGACGAATGGCACGGTGTCAAGGCATACCCGTTGAAGGAGCCGACCAAAGCGTTTCTACGCGCTCTGCCCGCTATGCAAAAGTTCGCAATATGGCTGAAGCGGGCGGTTCCGTTCCTCTCCCCCGCTACAGGGCTATACGATGCCGCGCTCGGAGAGCAGTTCAAATGGTATTTTAAGATGCTAGAGGAGAGTGCTAAGCTGATTCCCGACCCAGAATCGCCCCGCGCTCGCCCGATAGAGAGCTATCGCGGAAATCACCCGCTACAGGTGGAACGCGCCGACATAGAGGAGTTGTATAAGCTACTGGAAGAGTTGGAGCCGAATCACACCGCTGAAGACTGGGGCGGACTTCAGCGCGTGGTCACACCAGAAAAGCAGTGCCTCTGGCTCTGCCCAAAACACGCGAAGAGGTACGAGAGGTATCAACGCCCATAGCTCCCTCGCTGGAACCTTAGCACCCCGCACACACCCAACAGAACTGCCTTCCAATAGACCTATGGCATAAGTCAGGCACTGCCTTTCGCATAAACGTGAATCAATTCGCCTGACTGCTTTCCAGACAGGTCTGTCTCCCGAAGTGGTAGAAGGATGCCCGATGAAGGCAGGATGAGGCTACTCCCTCTATCAGCCTCGTCTACTTATGCAAGAGGTCTAATGCCTGACAATGGCTCCTTCCCTTTCACAAGGCTCATTGGGTTATGTATTTTGAGCGATGAGATATGGGAGGCTTATCTGTACCCGCCCTCATTCCGTCCTGCGGACACCTTTCTCCCGAATCGGGAGAAAGGCTTGACCTATAAGCAGTTCTGTATTGCGATACATCTTTTTGGGTGCAGAAGCCATACATACCCCAATGAGCTTTCAC
>JAPLCR010000183.1 GCA_026392135.1 Armatimonadota bacterium | reverse complement strand
CGCGGTTCTTACGATTTCCGGTGTCTCCCTCGCCTCTTTCGCAATGGAAATCATAGCCTCAATGAAAGTATCAATCGTCTGCTTACTATCCGTCTCGGTAGGCTCAATCATCAACGCCTCCGGCACGATAAGCGGGAAGTAGTTCGTTGGAGGATGAAAGCCGTAGTCCATCAGACGCTTCGATATATCCAGAGCGCGAACATCGCCCTCCCGCTTCTGCCTACTCGCCGAGAAGACCGCCTCGTGCATACAGATAGGCGCATTGTAGGCGACATCGTAGTATTCCGAAAGACGCGCACGAATGTAGTTCGCGTTGATAAGCGCGTTCTCGCTGGCAGAGCGTAGCCCCTCCTTGCCCAGACTACGGATATAGGTGTACGCCCGCACCGCTATCAAAAATGCCCCGTAAAACGAATGAACCTTGCCCACCGACTTAGGGTTATCAAAGTTCCACCGAAAACTATCGCCCAACCTCTCTACGGTAGGAATCGGCAAGTACGGCTCTAGGTTCGCCTGAACGCTCACCGCACCACAACCGGGTCCGCCGCCGCCGTGTGGCGTGCTAAACGTCTTATGTAGGTTGAAGTGCATCACGTCGAAGCCCATATCGCCGGGACGAGTCAAACCAAGCATCGCGTTCATGTTCGCGCCATCGCAGTAGACCAGTCCGCCCGCGGCATGAACCATATCGCAAACCTGCTGAATATCGCTCTCGAAAAGCCCCACAGTATTAGGGTTCGTAAGCATCAACGCCGCTACATTACCGCTCTCAAGCGCCTTAGCAAGTTGCACAAGGTCGGTACACCCTTTGCTGTTGGAAGAGATACCCTTGACCTTAAAGCCGCAACGCGCCGCGCTTGCCGGGTTGGTTCCGTGCGCTGAGTCCGGAATAATCACCGTATTTCGGTGTGTGTCGCCCCGCTCTGCATGGTACGCCTGAACCATCATCATGGCAAGCAGTTCGCCGTGCGCCCCTGCGGAGGGTTGGAGCGTCGTCGCCTTCATACCGCAAATCTCGGTCAGCAGGTTTTGCAGTTCATAGATAAGCTCTAACGCGCCCTGCACAGTCTCTTGCGGCTGTAACGGGTGGAGAGACGCGAAACCGGGCAGTCCCGCTGTCCTCTCATTGACTTTCGGGTTGTACTTCATGGTGCAGGAGCCTAGCGGATAGAAACCTGCATCAATCGAGTAGTTGCGTTGCGAGAGGTGCGTGAAGTGCCGCACAACATCCAACTCAGAGACCTCCGGTAAAGGAAGCGTTTCGCGCAGGTTCTCCGCGCCAAGCAACTCCGACGGCGACTGATACGGCACATCACACGCAGGAAGCAGGTTCGCCGCTCTACGCCCGGGACGGCTCACCTCGAATATAAGGGGTTCTGTGGTGTTTTTGCTCATACTAATTCGCTCCCTCTATCGCGCTTCGCGTCGCCTCTACAAGTCTATCAATATCGCCCTTCGTCTTCGTCTCCGTTACGCAGAGAAGAGAAGCCCCCGCGTACTCAGGATAGTACGCGCCCAAATCCAAACCGCCCAGTATCTTCGACTGTAGGAGGGTCTTATTCAACGTCATTACATCAACAGGCAACTTAACTGCCACCTCCTTGAAGAACTTCGCCTTTGGAAAGAGTGGCTCCACCCCCTCAATTTTCGATAGCTCTAGTACCGCATAGTGCGCCTTCTGTAGCGAGAGGTCGGCTACCTGCCTCAAGCCACTCTTTCCCAGTTCACACAGATAGATAGTCGCACAGAGCGCCATCAACGCCTGATTCGTGCAGATATTACTCGTCGCCTTTTCGCGCCGAATGTCCTGCTCACGAGTGCGAAGCGTCATCGTGTAGCCGCGCCTCCCTTCCGAATCCAGTGTTGCACCCACAATACGTCCCGGAAAACTGCGCACAAACCGCTTATTACACGCAAAAAAGCCAAGCAGAGGTCCTCCATAGCCCATCGGCGTACCGAGCGGTTGCCCCTCCCCCACCACAATATCAACACCATCATCCCCTGGCGGCTTGAGTAACCCCAAAGCGATAGGGTCAACTGAATTGATGGCAAGCGCCCCAACCCTGTGCGCGGTATTGGTCATTGTCGCTACATCTTCAAGATTCCCGAAGAAGTTAGGCTGTTGGAATATCACGCACGCCGTCTTATCGTTTACCATCTGCGCCAGAGCGTCCGAATCCGTCACACCCTCCGATATGGGAGCGTCCACCACACGATACCCTGTCACCTTCGCGTATGTCTCTATAACCTGCCGATAGTGCGGATTGACTGCGCGAGAAACCAGAATGTCCGAGCGATTCAGTAGGCTTGTCGCCATCAAAGCCGCCTCAGCAAGCCCTGTCGCCGCATCGTACATGGAGGCGTTCGCTATATCCATGTTCGTTATGGCGCAGATAAGCGTCTGATACTCGTATATCGCCTGTAGCATCCCCTGACTCAACTCTGGCTGATACGGGGTGTATGCCGTCGCAAACTCGCCGCGAACAGCGAGCATACCAACAACGGTAGGGCGAAAATGGTCGTATATACCCGCGCCCAGAAAGCAGAGGTGCGACTCCATGTCCAAGTTCTTAGCGGCTAGCTCTTGCAGGTGACGTAGAATGCCCCCTTCGTCTAGCGCAGTAGGAACGTTCAAGTCGCCCTTGAGCCGTATCGCCTCTGGAATCGGGTCTAGTAGCTCCTGAAAGGAGGTGAAGCCCATTGCCGCGAGCATCTCGGCACGGTCTTCCGCGGTGTTGCTGATATAAGCCACGTTTTAGTGACCCTCCGCCTCTGCTACTTCAGCGTACTGTTCGGCAGAGAGTAGACTGTCCAGTTCTGAGGCATCGCTCATACGTACTTTAATGAGCCATCCGCCAAGGTACGGCTGCTCATTCACAATCTCGGTGGAGTCTTGAATTCCTGTATTCGATTCCACGACTTCGCCAGACACCGGACTGTAGATTTCAGAGACCGCCTTCACCGACTCGACTTCGCCAAAAGTGTCGCCGTGCGCGAGTATGCGCCCCGCTTCCGGTAGGTCAAGATACACTATATCCCCAAGCGAGTCTTGAGCGTGATCGGAGATTCCGATGACCGCTATATCGCCTTCAACACGAACCCACTCATGGGTCTTTGCATACTTCAAGTTGGCAGGAATGTTATTCGCCATTTTGGTTTTCCTCTCTGTTGCGACCTTTTGGGTCAGTATTACGCGAACCAAACGCAATCACCTACTTCATAGCAGGAGCATCACGGTACACAATTAACTTAGACTCAAACTTCGTACTCTCCGTACGTACCTTTTTCACAGGCTTCCCAGAAACGCCCGGCGTTTCAATCACTTTATAGTAGATAACGCCCGACTTACGGCGAATTAGCCCGTCTTTACCGATATAGAGCTTGCAGACTAGCTTAGTACAGACCAAATCTAAAGGCTTTATCGTATCCCCGTCGTCAGTCGTCCCTGATGGGGTCTCCTTTTCTTTGGGAAGGTACTGCGTGAATTCGAGCACCTCATAAACGACTCCCTCTATCGTCTCGCTCCGTAGCCCCCGAAAAGCCGTCTTACCTGCGCCCTCAACAGACACAGAGCTGTCCACTACCCCCGTCTCCTCCAGCTTCTGATCGAACTGATTAGGGAGCCGATGCAATGGATGCACAAAGGTTGTCGGTAAATCTCGAAATATGCGTAACGAAGCTCCCGACATCATATTTTGCTTTGTGGTGACAACCTGCCCGCGAGAACCGGAGTCTGTCACTATCTCCTTGCTCTCTGTATGCACATCCATTGTCCCATCATTGAAATACACTGATATTTCTTGGAGCGCAGTCTGCTTCCTATGGGCTTCAATTGCAGTTTGCACCCTCTCCAAGCGACTTCGCAAACTCTCCGCCGCAGAACGCTGTGCTGAAAGCACTCCAAAACACAGAAACATACACACCAGTCCAAACACACTCTTA
This sequence comes from Armatimonadota bacterium, assembly GCA_026392135.1. Taxonomy (GTDB): domain Bacteria; phylum Armatimonadota; class Chthonomonadetes; order Chthonomonadales; family Chthonomonadaceae; genus CAIJLM01. The sequence continues at coordinate 3,975 of JAPLCR010000183.1, read as the reverse complement.
CGAGTCTCTCTACCGTTCATAACATACTCCTCAAGATTTTCTCGTAAGCATCTCTCAAACCACAAAAAAATAAAACTTAACACGCCTCAATTTGGTTGCCCCTTCGCACTTAGGACTGCAATAGGCTCTTCTTAGGAACCACAACTGCGTTTGCCCGTTTACTCCGTATCTCAATCTGCAACGCCGTCCCCGTCGTAGCGAACTCTTTCGCTATGTATGCCATCGCAACACCATGGCTTCTCATTGGGGAGAATACTCCACTCGTCACGTGTCCAACCAGTGTATCGCCGGAGTATACCGCAAACCCTTGACGCGGAACAAGTCGCTCGGAGGGAAGGGTCAGCCCGACTAGGCGCGTCGCCGCGCCCTGCGTTTTCACGGCGCGGATTCTCTCATGCCCTGTAAAAACAGGCTTATTCAAATCGACCACCCACATCAGCCCCGCTTCTACCGGAGTCGTCGTGTCATCAATCTCATGCCCGTAAAGCGGATAGCCTGCCTCAATTCGTAGCGCGTCCCGCGCCCCAAGACCACAGGGAACTCCTCCCGCCGCTACCAACGCGTTCCAAATCTCCTCTGCACTCTCCGCAGGAACGATAATCTCAAAGCCGTCCTCTCCCGTATAACCCGTGCGGCAAAAAATTGTCGATGCGCCAAGCAGGTCGCCCTGATGATACTGAAAACGCTTTAACTCCTTCAAAGACGGACTAATCGCAAGTTCAGCGACAACAGCCGGGGCGTTTGGTCCCTGAACGGCTATCATAGCGGTACGCGAACTCCAATCCTCAAGCACTACACTATCGGGCATATGCTGTGTAATCCAGTCAATGTCTTTTTGGGCGTTACTGGCGTTTATCACCACCCAGTACTCCTCCCCTGCCGCCCGATAGATAATTATGTCGTCTATCATGCCGCCATCAGGATTCGTAAGAAGGCTGTACTGCGCTTCGGAGGGTTTTAGATCCTCGACGTTATTCGTCGTAAGCGACTGAAGCAGAGCGGTAGCACCCGAACCTTCGAGATGTATCCGCCCCATGTGGCTAATATCAAACAGCCCAACAGTTGCACGAACCGCCCGCGCCTCCTCCAGTATCCCAGTATACAAAACAGGCATATCCCAACCCGCAAAATCCACCATTCGCGCCTTCAATGCGAGGTGCGCGGCGTGTAGCGGGGTTTTCAAGAGGTTGTTATCGCTCATGGACTTACTCTTTCTATAGAGGGAGGTCGAGGGCCTGGTTCGGCGAGCGGTACGGTCAGTTTCCCCTCTACACGAACAATTCCATCGCTAATCGCTATTTTTTGCGGTTCAAATAGCCCTTTCAGGCGTAAATCTATGTCTGTATCAATCACTGGATTAAGTTGCTTGAGTATGTTTTTCGCAACAGGCGGGGGCAAAAGCGTGTCCGATAGAAATACGGTAGGCTCAACTAGGTCAATATAACGCCCTCCGCGTACCGCCACTCGCGCCTCCGCATAGAAGGGTTGCATACCGCCGAAAAGCCGTATTTTACCCATCATAATCACCCTGTCATTTATCAAAAAGACTCTGCCGTCTTGAAGGTTCTCTTTGAATTTGCGCTGAACAAAAACCAGCGCGTTCTCAGCAGTAAGGTAAACAGAGGCGGTTCCAGCCTCCGCAGAGCGTAGGTAGAGGCGTTGCTTATTAAAGGCGTACCCTAAATCGTACTTTGCGAAGGGTATGTCGCCCTCCATCCGAGAAACGGGTAGCCCCGCCATCTGAAAATCCGTCAAATGTAGGCGCAAATGCCGAATACGCCCCTTCCAGCCCTCTTTTGGATGCAAATCGAAGGGGATTTTATCAACGCGAACGCCACTCCCGTAGATGTCCACCGAATAGATATCGCTGACCAACATTCCTAACATCCCGCGAGACGCAACTTTTGCGGTTAGTTCGCCCTCATGGAAACTTTCGCGCACCTGCCGAACCGCGCTTCGCTCCGCCCAAGGTTTCATACCCCCCTGAACAAAGTAAAGCCCTAGACCGCCCCACCACAACGTTTTCCAGAGGTCGTCCACAAATCGTCCGCCTTTTCGTTATTACTCGCCAAACTCAAAAAATACGAGATTTATCGCCTCACCATACGTGTGGAGGCGAGGCGATAAAGTCACTCTCTACTTCACAGTAAGAGTTGCCCCCACGCTATCCGTGGCACTATAGAACACATCTCCATCAAAGAGTGCCTTGAGCGTATGCACTCCCACAGTCAATGTATTCGGTATGGTGAAGCTTAGCGGCGCGATACCGGACGCTGTCACCGCACTACCAACCTCCACACCGTCTATCTCAAAACGTACCGCCTTTGCGTTAAGCAGAGCGTTATCCGTGATTCGAGTCAGCTTCCCTTTTATCAATATCGTTGCACCTACTCTGCCTGTTACGGAAGATACCGTCAACTTCGTACCGGACTGAACGACGGCAAGCGTTCCCGCTCCCGTAGAGGCGTTGTGGCTCGTGTCTCCGGCGTAATCAGCCGACAAGGTGTGCGTACCTATAGCGTAGGTCTCACTAAATTTATAGAGTAGACTGGCTCTCCCTTTTCCGTCTGTGACCGCCGTTCCAATAGCATTACCATCTACCTTAAACGCGAGTGTACGCCCGGAAAGCACTTTATTATCCGTCTTGCGCTTGAGGCTAGCATACAGGTACTTGGAGTTACCGGGACCACCAGAGGTAGCGGCTACGCTAATAGCAGAATCCGCTTTGGTAATGGTAAGTGCTCCCGTTGCAGTTGCTGCTTTATACAGGCTGTCCGCAGTAAAAGCAACAGTAAACGTATGCGCCCCTACTCCATAGTTCAGGGGGCTAGGAACGACCACAGTCGCTCGACCTGACGCATTGGTAGCGGCAGTACCGACGGCAACACCATCTACCGTAAAGGCGACAGGCTTCCCAATGAGATTACCACCCAAAGAGGCATTCTTCAATGTAGCAGAGAGGGTTATAACTTTACCGTATGCTTGCGTTAGAGGCGACACACTCACGCTGGTGGTCAGAACATAGGCTTGAACGGAGATCCCATGATACCCCCCCATAGAGGCAAAAGTCTGCCCCGCAACTGTAGACACCTGAACAGGTGCGATTCTACCGATTACAGTTCCATCTCCCAACTGACCGTAGGCATTCCATCCCCATGTCCAAACCGTTCCGTCTGATTTAACAGCAAGCGAGTCGGAATAGCCTGCAGAGACCTGAACGCCTCCCGTCAAACCAAGAACCTGAACGGGTAGGATCGAGGCAGCCCCCGTTCCATCTCCCAACTCACCGTAGCCGTTGGATCCCCAACACCATGCTGTGCCATCTGATTTCAATGCAACAGAGTGGTAGAGACCAGCCGCTATCTGTACGGCTCCCGCCAAACCAGAGACCTGGACGGGTACGTTCGTGAGAAATGTCGTTCCATCTCCCAACTGCCCGTAGCCGTTGTAACCCCACGACCATGCCGTGCCATCCGATTTTAGAGCGGCAGAGTGTAGGTAACCTGCGGAGACCTGACTAGCATTCGTAAGCCCTGAGACCTTAACAGGGGTGTTACTATCTGTAAAAGTTCCATCTCCCAACTGCCCGTAAGAGTTGTTTCCCCACGCCCAAGCGGTTCCATCCGCCTTCAACGCTAGAGAGGTGGTATAGCCTGCAGAGATCTGTACTACTCCCGTCAAGCCAGTAACCTGAACAGGACTCGCTTTGGCTACATTCGTTCCATCTCCTAAAGTACCGTACTGATTGTAGCCCCAAGCCCAAACGGTGCCATCATTTTTTAGTGCTAGTGAGTGATACCAACCCGCAGAGACCTGAGTCACTCCAGTCAGCCCAGCGACTTGAAAGGGAGTCGCTTTATCAACATAGGTTCCATCTCCCAGCTGAGTATAGCCGTTGTAGCCCCATGCCCATACCGTCCCATTCGACCTTAGTGCAACGGAGTGCAGACTACCTGCGGATACTTGAACCACATT
>JAPLCR010000304.1:3704-24280 GCA_026392135.1 Armatimonadota bacterium | reverse complement strand
TGAAAAGGAATTCTACCATGCGCTCACTCTTAGCCCTCACAGGGCTTTCTCTTTTCGCTCTCGCCATCTCAGCGGCTCCAGTTCGCGCCGCAGAGGAGATACTCGTTGAGAACAACATTGAGTATACCAACCCCGATGACCAGCACCTACAGGTGAATATGGCGCGTCCTAAAGCCAAAGGAACCTACCCCGGCATTATCTGTATTCATGGCGGAGGGTTTCGCGCAGGAGATAGAAGCGGATATAATGACCTTGTTCAGCGTCTGGCGAAGCGGGGCTACGTCGCTATAACCGTAGAGTATAGACTTGCGCCCAAGTATCCCTTTCCTGCGGCGGTACACGACGTGAAGGCGGCAGTGCGCTGGCTACGCGCCAACGCCAAGAAATACCATGTCAACCCCGATAAAATTGGTGTGACAGGCGGCTCGGCGGGCGGCACTCTTGTGCAGTTGCTTGGTGTAACGGAGGGGGTCAAGGAGTTGGAAGGCGATGGCGGCAACCCTAAAGTCTCCAGCAAGGTGCAGGCTGTTGTGAACTTCTACGGCGCAAACGATTTCACGCAGTCTTACGGCAAGAGTGTGGACGCGCATATCGTTCTCCCGTTGTGGCTTGGCGGCGATGCAAAACAGGAGTTTCGCCGACACATTCTCGCGAGTCCACTCTACTGGGTAAACCCTAACGCCACGCCAACCTTAATTGTTCATGGCACAAAAGACAACTATGTACACTACGAACAGGCTCTCATGCTCTACGATAGAATGAAAGCCTCCGCCGTTCCGGTAGAACTCGTAACGCTGGAAGGGGCAGGACATGGGTTCGGCGGCAAAGACGCAGAGCGGGCAGAAGAGGCGATGTTTGCCTTCTTCGATAAGACTCTGAAAAATTAGGCGAGGTTCCGCGCAAGAATCGGAGCAGAGTGTGCAACAATAACAAAAGGACGTAGACTGCCTGAACAGGGTGGTCGAAACCATAAAGGAGAAGGAGCATGAGAAGCTATTTCGCTATGGTCGTCTTTCTGTGCTTGTTGAGCGCGAACGGTTCGCTTGCGTCCGCGCAGAAAACTAGCCTTTTAGAGAGCGAAGCCGTCAAGGTGCTTGAAGCGTTGCCCTACGACTTTACATGGAGGAGTGACGAATATAGGACGGAAGCCTATATACGCACAGCAATAGCCCTTCAGAAATTGGGCAAAGAGAGAGCGGTTAAAGCACTCAAGACGTTCATAACTAAGAACCCCGAGGCGACATCGCAAGTGTTGCTATACCGAATGCTCTTTGTAGCGAAGCCCGGTCAAGAGTTTCGGCACCCGTCTCTTTCTGGTCCGACTACATGGGCGAAATCAACAAAGCACTCTCTCATAGCGATAGTGGACGGTGTGCCTTTTCTTGTAGCCAATGGCGGATCTGGGGTGATGGCTGGTCACGGCGACTCCGTAGAAACATATCTTGATTACTGCATCTTGTCTTGTGATTGGAATCCTTTACGTTTCCAGCCTGTCAGCCATGAACAGATGCAAAAAGCCCTCGACAAATTGATAAACACGACCGAATGGGAGCGCCCCCTTCGCGACTACGATAAAGCGTTCCTCACAAACCAGATAAAGGGTTCAGCGGAGGACGCTCAAATGGTCAAGCTAGAGAATCTTCTCGCTGCCCTCCCCGAACCTAACGGAGGGCGCGACGGCTACGAATACAAGGTCGAACCTTATATTCAAGCGGCTATCACTCTTCAAAAACTGGGCGAAAAGCGTGCGTGCGAGGTTCTTCTGCGGTTTGTAAGAGAACGTTATGTTGAGGAATCAAACATCGTCTTATGCCGAATGTTGTTCGCGGCGAAGCCTGGACAAGAGTTTCGCCTTCCTAATTTCGGCGTCCCTCGGTTAATCGGGTACAGCGAGAGCGAAGAGACGGCGACAATCGAAAAGCGAATCAGGGCATGGAGCCTCGCCCCTATTGAGATAGTGGACGGCGTACCGCTACTTATAGCGAATGGTTGGAAACGCGCGAAAGTCCCGGAGAGCGCATATAACTATATTGTCTACTGCAGGAGCTCCTACGATTGGGGGCGTGTGCGCTATCAGCCTGTTAGCAGGGAGGCGAAGAGAAAAGCCGTCAACAAGTTGATTCGCTCCTCTAAGTGGGGAAGACCCCTCCTTTATGAGGAGGTACAGTTCCTCATGTTTCAGATTAACCAGACGCCGGACGCGCCTGCGCCCTTCCACAAAGATTCGGCGCGGAGTGTGCAACAAAAACGGCGCAAAACACTCTAACCTAAGAAGGCGAGAATATGCGGATTCAGGGGCTCAATCATATCACGTTCTCCGTTTCGGAACTAGAACGCTCTCTCGCGTTCTACGAGCGGGCACTCAAGGCAAAACTCCTTTTCCGAGAGGATACTACCGCCTACCTTGACTTGGGCGGGATATGGATTGCCTTGAACGAACAACGAAACATACTCCGTAATGAGATATACCACTCCTATACGCACACTGCATTCACAATTTCGCCCACTGATGGGGAGGATTGGGAGGCGCATTTGACGAAACAAGGGGTATCTCTTTTACAAGGTAGAGAGCGAAGCCCTGAAGAGGGGCACTCCCTCTACTTCACCGACCCGGATGGACACCTTTTAGAGTTACACACAGGTAGCCTCGCACAACGCCTATCCGCATATAACGCGAAGGCAGCTATAGAAAACTCAACAGCTTGACGGCGCACTCCTCAAGCGAGAAAGTATAAGGAACAGTTATGACGGTCTGCAAGTCCGCACTTCCTATTCTACTCACCCCAATGATCGTACTCGGCTTTGCCGCGGGGATGGTCTCTCCTGTTGCCCATGCTGGCGCAAAAGCGACTGCCGCCCTCAACGCGCTTACCGCTACGCCCTCCAAAATCAGCCTTACAGGGCGATACGGAGAGGCACGCCTCCTTATTGAGGAGTTGCAATCAGACGGCAAGGTGTTCGATGTGAGCGGTAAAGCAAAATACACTTTTGCCGACCCCAAAATCGCCGCCATAGATGAGAGTGGAGTTGTGCGCCCTCTCAAAGATGGTAAAACGGAACTTGTAGCGACTTTAGGAGCGCGAACCGTCAAAATCCCGCTGCTGGTCAAAGGATCCGCCGATAAGGCTCCGCCACGCTTCCATGCCGATATTATCCCCATACTCACCCGCACAAGTTGTAATTCGGGCGCGTGCCACGGTGCGGCACAAGGCAGGGGCGGATTCAAACTATCACTTGCCGGCTTCGACCCTGATACCGACTACGACTGGATAACCCGCGCCAACCTTGCAAGGCGTATCACCCCCTCACAGCCCGACAACAGCCTATTCCTCCGCAAACCGACGCTCGGCGTGGTGCATAAGGGAGGAAAACGTTTTGATGTCACCTCTTCCGAATACCGCATACTGAAGGACTGGATTGTGACTGGAATGCCCGCACCAGACCCCAAAGAAGCCCAAGTGACGAAACTAGAGGTCTACCCTCAAAACCGCACTCTGCCTATAGGGAAGACACAACGCTATATAGTCACTGCGACCTATAACGATGGCGTAACCCGTGATGTATCGGCAGAGACTCTCTTCACCGCTAGCGACGAAAACGTGGCAAAAGTGACCGCGGATGGCGAAGCAACTGTTGTGGGTAACGGAGAGGGAGCCATTATCATACGCTATCAGGGCTTGTCGAAAACCACGCGCATTATCTCCCCCTTCTCCACCCCTCAGAAGGTGAACGTAGAGAGACTCGCGAAGGGCAACCCAATAGACACCTTCATACTTGCCAAGGTCTACGCGCTAGGCTTAGAACCCTCACCTATTGCCAGCGACTCTGACCTATTGCGCCGCACCTACCTCGATACCATCGGCGTACAGCCCAGCCCAGATGAAACACGCCTCTTCCTTGCGAACACCGACCCAGAGAAACGCGCAAAACTGATCGATGAACTCCTGAACCGTCCTGAATACGTGGACTTTTGGGCACTAAAGTGGGGCGATATTCTCAAATGTTCCCGGCGTATCTTATCAGAGAAAGGGATGTACTCCCTCTACGCATGGATACGTAAAAGTGTGGCAGAGAACAAACCCTGGAACCAGTTTGCGCGTGAGGTTCTTCTCGCACAGGGAAGCACCTTCGAGGAGGGTCCCGCAAACTACTACCGCGCCGCTAACGGTGCTACCGAACTTGCCGAGATGACTTCGCAGGTTTTTCTGGGTGTGCGTATGCAGTGTGCCAAGTGCCACAATCACCCCTACGAAAAGTGGACGCAAAACCAGTACTATCAGATGGCTTCGTTCTTTACACGAGTTCGCACGAAGGCAGGTAAGACAGCCGACGAACATCAGGTGTTTCTTGCCGCGAATGGGGATATCTCGAACCCGCGCACTAAGAAAGTCGCCGTCCCCACACCGCTTGATGCGAAGCCCGTTCCCGCAACTTTTAACGGAGACCGCCGTGAACCGCTTGTAGACTGGATCACCTCCGACAAGAACCCATTCTTTGCACGTGAGATAGTGAACCGCCTCTGGAAGCACTTCATGGGGCGCGGCTTCGTAGAGCCTGTAGACGATCTCCGCGTCTCAAATCCGCCTTCCAATGAAGCCCTCCTCGACTATCTCGCACAGGACTTCATAAAACATCGCTACGATCTCAAGTACCTCATGCGCTCTATAATGATGACCCAATCCTACCAACGCTCTGCGATACCCACTAAAAAGAACGTACTAGACACGAAGTTCTACTCGCACTACACCTTCAAGCGTCTCGGTGCAGAGCAGTTAATGGAGGCAGTTACGTCTGCCACAGGCGTGGCAGAGAAGTTTGCAGGCTATCCGGCAGGTACGCGTGCCACCCAACTGCCCGACCCTGCCGTTCCCTCCTATTTTCTGGAGTTGTTTGGTCGTCCTGCGCGAAATATCGCGTGCGAATGTGAGCGCACAGACGAGCCAAATCTCGATCAAATCATTCACCTGATGAACAACACAGGCATCAACGGACGCATTATCTCGAAAGAGGGACGTATAGCCCAACTCTTCACCGCGAAAACGCCCTTCCCGAAAGTAGTGGAGGATGTCTATCTTGCGACGCTTGCCCGCTACCCTACTGCCGATGAAGTCAAACGGACAACGCAAGCGATGAACAAGGCGAAGGTTCCTCAAAACGTCGCGGAAGACCTACTCTGGGCACTGGTAAACTCAAAGGAGTTTCTCTTTAACCACTAATGGCTACTTCTCAAACCCGCACTCTACTATCTGCTCTGCTTGCGCTACTGACGTGTTCGGGAGTGCAAGCACAAAGCAAAGGCGACCTAATCTCCTTCCAAAAACAGATATCGCCCATCTTCCGCGCCTCCTGCATCGGTTGCCACTCTGAAAAGAGTGCGATGGGTGGGCTAATACTCACCTCCTATGCTAAAACGATGAAGGGGGGCAAGGGTGGTGCACAAGTCATTCCAGGCAAAAGCGCAGAGAGTAGGCTGGTCAAGTACCTTATTGGCACGGCACAACCCAAAATGCCGATTGGCGGCTCGTTAAAAACAGCAGAGATTGACCTTATCAAGAAGTGGGTTGACCAAGGCGCGAAGATAGACCCCTCCTTGCCCGATACCCAAGCCCCTCCTCCTCTCAAAATGCCGATGCGGGCAACTCCTGCCCCCGTCACCGCGCTGCTGTTCCTCGATAACAAAACCCTCCTTGTGGGAACCTACAAGCAGGTGCAGTTTTGGAACATAGAGACGAAGACGATGGAGAAGGTCTGGGATGGTCATGCCGACAATGTGCGTAGCCTCGCCCTCACAAAGAGCGGTAAGCGACTCGTAGCCGCAGGAGGGTCACCAGGTGCTGGGGGAGAGATTCGCGTGCTGAACCTCGAAACAAGCGCAACGGTTCTCACACTCAACGAACACTCCGATATTGTGAACACGGTAGTCATTACCCCCGACGACAAAAAAATTATCTCCGCAAGCACCGATAAATCCATCAAAATATGGGAGATGGAAACGGGTAAACTATTAAATACCCTCCGCGATCACGCCGATGCGGTATACGGCCTTGCGATAACCCCGAACGGCAAAGTCCTCGCCTCCTGTAGTGCCGATAGAAGTGTGAAAGTCTGGAACTTAGACACCGCCAAACGTATCTACTCGCTGGACGCACACGATGACTGGATTTTCAGCCTCGCCATCAGCCCAAATGGAAGCCGTCTCATCTCTACCAGTGCCGACAGTTCCGCAAAACTCTGGAACTTTGGGGAGGGAGGAAGCGGTGTCGCATTTGGTATCGGGCATAGCGGTGCGGCTCTGGCAAGTGCCTTCGCCTCCGACAACCAGCGTTTCGCCACCGCCTCCGCCGATAAGTCTATCAAACTCTACCGCGCAGATGGAAACAACTACAAAACGCTCACCGACGCGAAGGACTGGGTCTACTCAGTACGCTATAGCCCCAACGACAAACTTCTTGTGGGCGGAACATGGGATGGCTCTATCTTGATATGGAATACAGATACCTTCAAACTGGAAACTACTCTCTCCACGCTTGTAGAGGCGAAGAAGAAGTAAGAACAGCTAAAGGTGCTTTCCATACAAGACGACCCGCAAAAGCCGAATATCCCCAGCGATGTCTTCGCCGAGTTCGAGGCGAATTCGAAAAAACCAGAATGCGCTACGCCTTTATTCACACCTACAAGCCCGTTTTGGACGATGCGACCTACCGCTCTTTCGACACGATGGAGGAGTATCGCCAATGGTGCGAAGAGAACCTACCAGATTGGCTAGGCTATGGGCGTGCTTGAATACCGTCCGCAAGTAATATCACATCTCTTTTAGATAGGTCACAGGTCGAACTATGAGTCGTTTCCGAAACCCCCTTTTCTGGACAGCAAGTATCTACCCACTACTCGTCTGCTCCCTCCTCCATGCCCAAGTCGCGCAACCGCGCCTCAATCAACTTTCGCCAATTGGCGCAAAACGAGGCGGAACGGTGGAGATCACCCTGACCGGAACGCAGATAGGGCAGGCGACCGGACTACTTATCGATGGCGGCGGCATTGCCGTTGAGAGTATCTCCATCCCAAAAGACCGCCCCAACACCGCTCTTGCTAAGGTGAACATTGCTCCCGATGCGCTTCCTGGGGTTCGTACTGTTCGCGTTCTAACGAAGTTTGGCGCGTCGGACAGACAGTTATTCTGCATCGGTGCGTACAATGAAGCCACAGAGAAAGAGCCGAACAATACCCGCGATAAAGCCCAAGAGATAGGCTCTCTACCCATCACCCTCAACGGAAAGTCGGATGGCGGCGAGGACGTAGACTGGTACAAGTTCAAAGGGCAAAAGGGGCAGACCTATATTGTTGAGGTGATGGCGGCACGCCTTGAATCACCCTTCGACTCCGTACTCACCATACAGGACGCGCAGGGGCACGAACTCACCATCAACGACGACTACTACGGAACCGACTCCTTCTTGTCATTCACACCCAAGGCAGACGGCGACTACTACGTTCAGATTCACGACCTGCGCTATCAGGGCGGCGGTAACTTCTTTTATCGTCTGACAGTGGGGGTGATACCGCGTGTCACAAGTATCTTCCCCATCGGAGGACAGGCAGGACACGGTGTCAACCTTGAGAAGCATGGCTATAACCTAGGCGGGGCAACTAGCCAACCGATAACGCTCCCTAACGATACAACGCTTAGCCAAACAAAAGTTGGAGTTATGCAAGCCGACGGAAGCCTTATCACCTTTCCGTTTGGCGTGAGTGACCTATATGAGCGCAACGAGATAGAGCCAAACGACCTTCTGAATCGTGCAGACTCGCTCCCAATACCTTGTGTGATGAACGGGCGTATTGCGCCAATACCCAACAGCAAAATTCCTGACACCGACTACTTCCGGTTCAAAGGAGAGAAGGGCAAGAAGCTCGTCTTTGAGGTGATCGCACACCGGCTCGGCTCACGCCTTGAGAGTCAGATATATGTCCGTAACCTACAAGGTAGTATTCTCACGCAGAGCGACGACAACTCCCGCGAAGCCGACCAGCGCATTGAGTTCACGCCCCCCGATAATGGGGAGTATATCCTGCAAATCCGCGACCTCTACGGCAAGGGCGGGGACGAGTATCCCTATCGCCTCTCGGCGACAGAAGCGACTCCTGACTTCCGCCTGACCTTCTCACAAGATAGGCTTATCATTGGGCAGGGCAACCGCGCCCCGCTACAGGTGACCGCTACCCGCCTCAACGGATACAACGGCGAAATCACCCTCGACCTTCAAGGGCTACCCGCGGGAGTAGTCTTGCTGACTCCGCCTACTATCCCCGCAGGGCGAAACGAGGTCTTCCTCGTTCTCTCGGCGGATGCAGGGGCGCAGGTCAAGGGGCAACTCTTCCGCCTCATCGGGCGTGCCACTATCAACAAACAGAAAGTCGCGCATGAGGCGCAGGCACGAGAGACCACGCAACGCGAGAACAACATCTCCACCCTGCCTCGCGAACTGGCGACAGTAAGCGTCACGGAGCCTCTGGATATATCTATCTCCCTATCAATGGAGAAAATCACGCTGGCTCCGGGTGAGAGTAAGGAGATAGTGGTAAAAGTGACGCGCAGAGCGGGCTTCAACCCGAAAGTCCCTATCTCCGTGCTTGGCGTTCCCGGCGGCGTGACTGTCACCGTCACCCCCGTGGAGGTGCCAGAGAAGCAGACGGAGGTCAAAATCGTGATAAAGGCGGAGGGCAATGCGCCGCTTGGAGAGTTCTCTTTCGTAGTTGCAGGGCGTAGCCTAAACGAAGATGTACGCCCCTACTTCTACGCCGCGCCGCCGCTTCTGGTAACGATTGCGAAGAAGTAGAGTACCATGCCCTCCGAAACCCAAGAGAGTGAGTGGCGGAATCGTATAGTGCAAGGCGACTGCCTATCGGCTCTGAAGGGGATGCCGCCCAACAGCGTCGACCTCATTGTCACCTCCCCGCCATACGCCGATAGCCGCAAAAGCACGTATGGCGGTATTCACCCCGACAAGTACGTCGAGTGGTTTCTCCCCATCGCCGCGGAACTCCGCCGCGTACTCAAACCGGAGGGCAGTTTCGTTCTGAATATCAAAGAGAAAGCCGTCAACGGCGAACGCCACACCTACGTTATTGAGTTGATACTAGAACTCAAAAAACAGGGCTGGCTCTGGACGGAAGAGTACCTCTGGCACAAGAAGAACTGCGCTCCCGGAAAGTGGCCCAATCGCTTTCGAGATTCTTGGGAGCGCTGTCTGCATTTCAACAAGCAGAAAGCGTTCGCTATGTATCAAGAGGCAGTGATGGTTCCTATGGGCGACTGGGCGAAAAAACGCTTGCAGAACCTGAGCGAAACAGACAAGATACGCGACACCTCAAAGGCGGGGAGCGGCTTTGGCAAGAATGTCTCCAACTGGCTTGAACGAGATATGGCGTATCCCACTAACGTTCTGCACCTAGCCACCGAATGCGCGAACAAAAACCACAGCGCCGCCTACCCCGAAGACCTGCCCGCATGGTTCATAAAACTGTTCACACAGCCCGGCGACCTCGTACTAGACCCCTTTCTCGGCTCCGGCACTACCTGCGTCGCGGCGAAAAAACTGGGACGCGACTATCTCGGTATAGAAATCAAAGAGGAGTACTTTCAGTTGGCGCAGGCGCAGGTTAGCCAGCATTTCTCTTCTCAAAAATAGGACTATGCACGGAGGTAAGGAGGATTTGCTAGAATGTCTCTGTCGCTTAAAGAATCTCAGAACATCACGAAGATGACTGACATAATGTACGATTTTTTGCCCGGTAGCGGTAGGGCACAGTGGGCTAGTCATGTTACATTTCGCTCTGTTGCGGACAGAGTAGGAGTCGGGAGTTTCTGCCAAGCAGGTAGCAAACGCCCAATGCTTCAGGCTCTACTTGAGAAAACACTGGACATACAGAAAGGGAAATTTGAAAACCTCGTCGTGGAGATTATTAGAGCGGGAATACCTTATCGACAAAAGAATAACAATCCTATCACATTTGAAGAGATTGAACAACTCAACAGTATAATTCTAAATATAGGCTTCAAATTCCCCGACCTATGGGATAGCGGATTTTTGGCTTCTCTCCCACGGGAAGTGGGGAACGTTCCACCTCCTTCTAACGATAGTGCAGTCCAACTATCTAAAACGCTTGCGGAGTTGAAAGGACATTTTGATGAACTATCTTCTATGGTTGACCGTAGCAAAGCAGGTTTATCACTGGAAAAGTTGCTTGTCCAATTATTTAAAGCATATGGTCTTGAGCCTCGTAACCCCTTTCGAGTGACTGGCGAACAAATAGATGGCTCGTTTGAGTTTGAACATAATTACTATCTGATTGAAGCAAAATGGGAGAGGAATCGGTTGCCAGTAGCAGATTTGGTAGTCTTTGGCGCAAAGATAGCAGGGAAATCGGCGATTACACGAGGGGTGTTTATCGCCATAAATGGTATCTCTCAACCAGCCCAAACGGCTATTGCCACCGGAAAACAGCCGAACTTCTTTGTTATGGACGGATATGACTTGTACATGATACTATCCGAAGAAATCCGTTTAGATGACTTTCTCAGGCGGCGAATTCGTTTGCTTGCAGAGGAAGGGCTAATCGTAATGCCGTATTCAGATTTAATGGCACACTCAAATTAAAATTGCGCCTTACAAGTGAAGAGTGAAGCAGTCTTTGATTTTATTGCGTTTTATTTCCCTCCTGCCCTCCCCGCTTACCTTTGTGTCACATCCAGCCGCTATTTGTGTCAAAATAGACAAACGCCTCTTTCAAGGAAACAGATTGTGCCGTTCGCCAAACCCAACCTTATAACACTCTCCTGCGCCTCCGCCGTCCTTTTTGCCTCCGCGCTACTCATTAGCCCTCGCTCCGTAGAGGGCAAAGGGCAAGCTCATACAGGTGAGCAGGTTTTTCGTAAGCAGTGCGCCTCGTGTCATGGGCTAAAAGGAGAGGGCGCGAAAGGCTACCGAAAGCCCCTTACAGGAAGCCAATCTATCGGTCAACTTGCCAAGTTTATCGCTCAAACCATGCCGCCGGGACCGAAAAAGTGTAGTGCCGCCGACTCGCGCACAGTAGCCGCCTATATCTACGACGCATTCTACTCCCCCATTGCACAGGAGCGCAGTAGACCTGCACGCATTGAACTCTCGCGCCTAACAGTGCGCCAGTACCGCAATGCTATTGCCGACCTTGTGGGCAGTTTTCGCTCTCGTGTTAGTATGGATGAGAAGAGAGGGCTACGAGCAGAGTACTTCAAAACGCCCTACTTTGATGGCAACCAGAAGGCTCTGGAACGGGTAGACCCTGAAATCAAGTTCGACTTTGGAATCACTGCCCCCACGCCAAAACAAGACAACCCGCGTAAATTCTCTATACGTTGGTCAGGCTCTGTGCTTACCCCCGATACAGGCGAGTACGAATTTACACTGCGTACCGAACACGCTGTTACACTCTGGGTGAACGACACTCGCCATCCCTTGATAGACGCAATGGTGAAGTCAGGGAAAGACAACGAGTACCATGCCAACCTCTATCTACTCGGCGGACGAGCTTACCCTCTTCGATTGGAGTTTTCCAAATCGAATCAGGGCGTAAACGACGATGAAAAGGACAAGAAACGCCCCGTCGCAAAAGCCTATCTTAGCATGGAGTGGCGAACACCTAAGCGTATCGCCGAAGTCATTCCAGCGCGCAACCTGATTCCGAAGGAGCTACCAGAAGGGTTTGCGGCTTCTATACCCTTCCCTCCCGATGACCGTAGTATAGGATACGAGCGCGGGAACTCTATATCGAAGGCATGGGAAGATGCGACGACAGAGGGCGCGATTGAGGCGGCAAACTATGTAGTAAAACATCTCGCCGACCTGTCAGGCGTACCCGATAGTGATAAAGACCGTGCCAACCGCCTCAAGGAGTTCTGTGGAAAGTTCGCAGAACGTGCCTTCCGCAGACCGCTTAATAAGGAGTTGGAGCAGACCTACCTTGTGCATCCCTTCCTGAATGCGCCAGACATCGAGACAGGGGTGAAACGCGCACTTCTCCTTGCGCTAAAATCGCCGCGCTTCCTCTACCGAGAGCTTGGAGTTGGAAAGCCCGACTCCTACCATGTCGCCTCGCGCCTCTCCTTTGGATTGTGGGATTCGTCGCCGGATGAGGATCTATTGAAGGCGGCAGAAAAGGGAGAACTCGCTACCCGTGAGCAGATAAGCAAACAGGCAGAGCGAATGACAGCCGACCCCCGCGCATGGTTCAAACTGCGTGAATTCTTCTTGCAGTGGTTCAAGGTAGATCAGTTTCCCGAACTCAGTAAAGAGTCCAAAATCTACCCAGAGTTTAGCCCTGAAGTGCAGTCTGACCTGCGAACCTCCTTCGAGATATTCCTCGAAAGCGTAGTTCGTAGCGAAAAATCCGACTATCGGGAGCTACTACTGACCGATAAACTCTACTTGAATGGGAGGTTAGCGAATCTCTACGGTGTTAAACTACCCCCGGATGCGCCCTTCCAACAGGTTACGCTTGACCCAGACGAGCGTAGCGGTGCGCTTACACACCCCTACCTCATGGCTAGTTTTGCCTATTTCAAGGCGAGTTCTCCCATACATCGCGGCGTTCTTCTGGCGCGTAACCTGTTGGGACGCACCCTACAGCCGCCGCCGCAAGCCGTCGCTCCCCTAGCAGTTGACCTGCACCCCAACCTTACTACCCGCCAAAGAGTCACTCTCCAGACGCGCTCCGCAAACTGCATGGGCTGTCATGGAATGATAAACCCGCTCGGTTTCACTCTCGAAAAGTTCGACGCGATTGGTCGTCTGCGTACCCAAGAGAGTGCCCAGCCCATCGACGCTTCCGGCAGTTATCATGGGCGAAACGGGCAGACCGTACAGTTCAAAGGAGCACGTGACCTAGGTCAGTATATCGCGAATAGCGAAGAGGCACACGCCGCTTTTGTAGAGAAACTGTTTCAGTTCCTTATGAAGCAACCCATTCGCGCCTTTGGTTCTAAAGCCCTGCCGAATCTACAACGCTCCTTCAAGGCGGGTGACTACAACATTCGTAAGGAGATAGTCGAGATGATGGCAACCTCCGCGCTTACACGGTAACAAGAGCAGTGTTCCGGAGAACGCTAAAAGTAATAACCCTGCCTCCTCACCCAGAATTGGGAGAGAACGGCAGGGTTATTACTGTACTTGAGAGTTCGATTGACCTCTTCCGAATTAGTCCTTCTTAGGAGGCAGGGCACGCACCTTGCCTACTGTGATGCCGCCATCTACAAGGAGTGTCTGCCCCGTTATGTATTCGCTAGCGGAGGAGGCGAGAAACACCACCGCGCCGTCAAGGTCGTTCGGCTGTCCCGGTCTCCCCAGAGGTATCCGTTCGCTGAGGTACTCCACCCACTCCTCATTACGATACATCACTTCGTTCTGCTTCGTTTTGAACCAGCCGGGCGCAAGGCAGTTCACTGTCACGCCATGCTCGCCCCAGTCGTCTGCGAGGCTCATGGTCATCTGCTTCACGCCGCCTCTGCTTGCGCCGTAGGGAGCCAGCCCCGCATAGCCCGCCACGCAGGTCACGGAGCCGATATTGATAATGCGCCCGTACTTGGCGGGAATCATCTTTCGAGCGATAGCCTGAGAGACGAAGAAGGTTCCGCGCAGGTTCGTCTCTAAAATTGTGTTCCAGTCCTCCCACTGCACGTCCAGCGCGGGCTTGCGGATGTTGCAACCCGCGTTGTTCACCAGAATATCAATTTTGCCGTAGTGGCTGAAAGCCTCTTCCGCCATATTCTGGATACTATCGTAGTCGCGCACATCTAGCGGAACGCAGTAGGCTTTGCGCCCTAGTGCCTCAATCTCCGCCTGAAAGTCGGCGAGGCTTTCGCGAGTCCGGCTTGTGATAACGAGGTCAGCCCCCGCCTTCGCCAACGCCCGCGCCATATACTGCCCTAGCCCCCGGCTTGTTCCCGTGACAAGCGCCACGCGCCCCGTGAGGTCAAAAAGAGGGTTGCTCATACTGTTTTCTGCACCTTATGTTTTGAAATGTAACGCCGATTACGGCTTCAGTAAAACCTTCATCAGCCCCGCTTCGCCCGAATAGAGACGGCTAAACCACTCGCCGCCCTCCTCCAGAGGCGCGACGCGGCTGATAAGCGGCTCCACGTTGATTTTGCCGCTGGCGATGAGTTCGAGGCTCGTCCCGAACTCACCCGCAGAGGCGCACGAGCCTCGTATCGTCAGTTCGCGAGTCACCATCCACTGTAGCGGTAGCTCGATATTCGGAGAGAGGTTGCCCACAATGGTCACGTTACCGCCCTTACGAACACAGCGCACGGCGGTCTGCACAGCGGGCGTATTGCCAACGGCTTCGATACACACATCTGCGCCCCTACCGCCCGTCAGCCCCAGAATCTCCGCCACTACATCTGTCTCTTTACTTACCTGAATGCCGAAGTCGGCTCCAAAACTACGCGCCATCTCCAGTTTATTGCGGTCTAAGTCCACCGCGATAATTTTGCCGCACCCCGCAAGCCGTAGTGCCTGCACCACCAACAGACCAATCATCCCCGCCCCCACCACCACCGCTGTATCGTTCAGCTTTATGGGGGTGATGTCGGTGGCGTGAACGGCGATAGCCACAGGCTCCGCCATTGCCGCGTACTCGTAGGGCAGACCCTCCGGCATTCTCACAAGAATATGCTGAGGAACGCTCACATAGTCGGCGAAGGCTCCATTGCGGCGATAGTCGTCGCAGGATACGCCTAGCACCCGCCTATTGTCGCAGAGGTTCGTCTGCCCTTCGCGACAGTAGTAGCAGTTACCGCAAAAAATCATCGAGTCGAAGGTCACAGAGTCGCCGACCTTCCAGTCGTGGACGTTCGCGCCTGTCTCAGTTATCACGCCGGAAGCCTCATGCCCCATAATGATGGGGGGGATGCGCCGCCCGCTACTGCCGTCCATCCCATGAATATCGCTCCCGCAGATGCCGCAAGCGTGAACGTGTATCAACACCTCGTTCGCACTCACGGTCGGCTCCGGAACTTGCTGTAGTTTCCTCTAAATACGCAGATTATTTCAGCGCGGCGAGAACCGCTTCCGCGTGTCCGTCCGTCTTCACTTTGCGGAAGACGTGGCTCAAGGTTCCGTCCGGCGCTATCACGAAGGTCGTGCGCTCGATTCCCATATACTTCTTCCCATAGTTCACCCTCTCCACCCAAACCTCATACGCCTCCGCAACCTGATGGTCGGCATCTGCGAGAAGCGAGTAGGGAAGATTGAACTTCTCGGCGAAGTTGGACTGCGCGGAGACCGTATCCGGGCTGATTCCTAGCAGAACCGTATCAGAATTGTCATAATCTGTTTTTGCGTCGCGGAACCCGCACGCCTCTATCGTACAGCCGGGCGTGTCCGCTTTCGGGTAGAAGAAGAGAACTACGGTTTTGCCTCGCAATGCAGAGAGCGAGACTGTCTGCCCCGACTGGTCGGGCAGAGTGATGTCGGGAGCGATGTCGCCCACGTTTGGCATGGTCATTTTCCTTTCTCAAGAAACATCTATGGAGGGAAGTTCTCCGTTGAGCATTCGTTTTCCTGCCTGTATTTTGCGAACTCCTCTTCATGTTTAGAACGGGCTTCCATTTAATAAGCACAGGCAGGAAAACGCTCCTCGTACACGGAAACTACCCTCTGAAACCAATTTTTTCAGGAGGCAAACAAGCAGTGTACAAATGTTTATCGCCGGGTGCGATTAATGTGAATGTCAACTCTGTGCAGGAGGCGATAGAGGCGGCAGTTATAGGTGGGTTCGGCGGAGTAGAGATAAGCCCTTTCGAGATAGCTGACCTCATCGACAAGGAGGGTGCTTCTGCCGTTCGCGCAATGTTCGATGCGAAAGGTGTACAGCCTGCGGGGTTCGGGCTATCTGTGGAGTGGCGAAAAGACGAAGAGACGTGGAAACAAGGTCTAGCGCAACTTCCACGCGCCGCCAAAGCCGCGGGTGCTATCGGTGCAGGACGCGCCTTTACCTGGATACTCTCCTGCTCCGACACGTACCCCCTTGAAGAGAACATCGCTTTCCATATCGAACGCTTCACCCCTATCGCGCAGATACTCGCAGATAACGGCTGTGACCTAGGGCTGGAGTTTCTCGGACCCAAAACCCTCCGTGATATGCTTCCCCATCCGTTTCTCTATAAAATGTTCGATATGCTGGATTTGGGCGCACGAATTGGCAGTAACGTGGGGATACTGCTCGACTGCTGGCACTGGCATACATCAGGAGGAACGATAGCCGAACTCGAAAAGCTACGCCCGGAGCAGGTCACTTATGTCCATGTAAACGACGCGCCAATGGGCGTTGCAATGGACGACTACGTGGACAATGTGCGTGGGTTGCCGGGCGAGACGGGTGTGATTGACATCGCAGGCTTCCTGAAAACCCTCGACTCTATCGGCTACACGGGTCCCGTCACGCCGGAGCCGTTCAAGAACGAGATGAAAGACCTACCAAACAATACAGCGCGTCTGCAACTTGTTGGCGACGCAATGAGTAAAATCTTCCGGCAAGCCGGACTAGAGTAGGAGGGCAAAGGATGGCGGTCAACCTCTATATTGGATTCGCCCAACCCGATGAGTGGATGGGTTGGGCAGGAACTTACGCGAAGCACGTTCACCGATTCGAGGAGGCAAGCGGGGGAACGCCCTGTCTTGTCCTCCCGTTCAACCACGCCACACCCGAACTTATCGCTCAGATACGTCCCCAAGCCGTCGTTATGAGCGGGTTTGCACGCTCTTTTGAGCAGTACAAAGTAGCGAGTTTCTTTCCCGTAATAGACTGGGTGAAGTCTACACAGACCCCCATCCTTGCCCTCTGCGGCAGTCATCAACTGCTCGGTTTTGCCTATAACAGCGACCTGCGAAATGTGCAAAAGCTGGCGGACGAACCCATGCGCCACCTGAAGGCGAGAGAGCCGATAACCAACCCCGACTACCACCCCGACTTCTACATGGAGCGCGGCTTCTACACGATAGATCTGACAGACGAGGGCAGAACAGACCCGCTTTTTGAGGGCATCAGCGTCGCCCCGCTCTTTTGTGAATCGCACTACTGCGAAATCAAGACCCTGCCCTCCGACTTCGCACTGCTAGGCTCTACGCCCGAGTGTAAGATTCAGGCGATACGCCACCGCCGCCGTATCCTCTATGGAACCCAGTTTCATCCTGAAGACTACATCACTGCCCCCTCTCACCTATCGGCAGGCAAACGGCTACTAGAAAACTTCTTCAAAATAGCGCGGAATGCCCCCAGTAATTAGGGGCTTACACGCTCAAAACCGCAATGGTTCAGGGCAGTACAGCAGGCACATCTGGGTAAATTCATTACAAAAAGCAAAAACTCACCCCCTCTACTTTTACAGTAAAAGAGGGTGAGTTTTGAAACGGAGAGAGTGGGATTCGAACCCACGGAGCCTCTCGGCTCACGGCTTTTCGAGAGCCGCACCATCGACCACTCGGACATCTCTCCCTAGTGTCAACCCTAAGTAGTGCCCTCGGAGAGAATCGAACTCCCGACGCCCTCCTTAGGACGGAGGCGCTCTATCCACTGAGCTACGAAGGCACAAACCACACAGCCCCATAATAGAAAAGACCTCATTTGCCTATCGGCAAAAAGGTCTCTGCTTTTTGAGGAGATATGCGCCCGAAGAGATTCGAACTCCCGGCCTATAGGACCGCAACCTATCGCTCTAATCCACTGAGCTACGGGCGCATAACAGTAGCCGAACTAGGTAGTATTATACAACGAGAGAGGCGTTTCGTCAAGGAAATTTCTTCTGTGAGGCTCTTACTCCCCATTTCTACTGCTTTAAACCGCCCCACCCTATACTAAGCCTACGCCTTTTGGGAGAAGAAGCGTTTTCTTTTGGGCTGGTTTCAATTGTGGAAGGAGTTACTACGCCTTACAGAGAACTATTTCAAATCAAGTTATGGAGGATGCCTCATTGGAACTGGAACCTGCTCTAAGAGAGCAAGAGGAGAGGGTGAATAGCCTTCTAAAAGCCGCGAACAAATATGTAGGAACTTTGAAGACGTGGAAGAAAGCCTGTCAGGTTGGGCATATCAGCAACCTGCAAAAGTCGGCGGCTCAGGCGGGAGAACTCGTCAACGCGCTTCCCGAAACCACCTCGGAGACGCAAGAGGCTTGGGATTTCGACATTAACGTCTACCTTGCAGGGGACGACTGGCGACTGGAACTGCAAGCCGCCGCCGAAAAACTGAACCTAAAGACCCTCGCCGAGAACGGAGAGATTATCTCCTCTCCCGTCATCGTACAGGCGCAAACTAAAACGAACTCCCTCCGCATAGGCAAAACGACTTGGGCGACGATTCGTCCGCAACTCATCGCGAACGAACTAAAGCGTCTGCGGGATGCCACCGCCGCCGCTAACTCTCAGCAGTTTTTGGAATCTCTCCATGAGGCGTGCGTTCACCTTAGCGGAGAGAGAGACCCGCACGCCACTTTTAGCGCCATCTACGAGCTGTTCTGCTTTGCGCCCGGCTATAAGAAAGAGAACCCTTCCGCCGCTTTCGGGCAACAGATTTACGCGCTACACCGCTCGGAGAGCCGAACCACGCGCAAAGGAAAAAGGCTGACCATAGAACTCGCGACGGGAAACGTGAAGGAGAAAGACGTTTTCTCGGTTATCTCGGAGGATGGTCGTCCTATCCGCTACTACAGCCTGTTTTTCAAATAGAGGGATAGACTCAAATGACCCCAGAATCGCTTGCGCCACTACCCCTTGAAAAGTGGCTTAGTACGATAGAGAGCGAATATCTCTCCGACTACATCCGTTCCGGTGGCTCGGCGGTAAAAGTAGTCACAGGCTCCGACGCACAGATGACGGAGGCGACGACACGCCTTCGCGAAATGGCAAGCGCGGGCGACTACTACTACGCGCATCTTGACCCCGCCAAACTGACGCCAGAGGGCAAGCGCCCCGACCTGCACCGTATAGAGCGCTTCTTTTTTGAGGCGACGAAGGAGGTGGACTGGAAGGCGTGGGCGGCGGAACAGGCGCGTCAGTTTCTCCAAAACAAGGGAATCCTTTTGGCGGAAGGGCGCGATATTGGAGATGTCATCGGGATAGCGCAGGATAACGGGCGCGACCCCAACGACCTGATAAACCAGTATCAGCGCGAATTCGCCACGCCGCAGATACGCGATACGAGCCTCTCCTTCGAGTTTCGCTCCGCTATCACCGCGCTAGGCAGAACCTGCCTCATTCCAGAGGGCATGACCCCAACGAACGAAGAGGTTTTGCTAGGTTGGTTTCGCGGCTACTCGCCCCCCGGCGCAGGTTCCGCCCTCAAGAAATTGCAGATTTACGAGCGTATCAGCATCAACAACGCCCGTCCGCAACTCGCCTCTTTCTGCCGCTGGTTGCCGCATACCGGACACTCAGGGCTGGTGGTCACGCTGGATTTTCGCCCCTACGAACACAAGAAAATCGCGCAGGGCAGACTGCAAGCGGAGCGCCTGAAACTTGTTCAGGAGGCGGTGGAGAGGGGCGCGGACAGCGAAGAAATCGCTCGACTTATGGCGGAAAACAGCGCGGCGCAACCCGAAGTCTTCTATAGCGATGCCGCCTATATGCACGCGCTCACCCTCATACGCCGTTTTATAGACGAGATAGACTGGTTCGAGCGCTTCCTGCTGGTCATCCTCACGACCCCCAACTTCTACAAGGACAAAACGCTGAACCCGACGGTAAAGCGGTGCTACTTCGACTACGATGCGCTACAGACTCGTATCGGGCAGGAGGTACACGATTCGCGCTACACCAACCCCGCCGCTTCGCTGGTCAACTTTGGAGGAACGCTATGAACCCGGAAATCGTGCAAGCGCGAAGTGCCATCGAGTCGTTGCGTTCGGGAGTGCCGAGCCGTAGCGCCGTAGTGCAGTTGGGAACGACGCAAAACGACGTGCGAGAGAGTTTTGAAGCCTCGCTAGATGCCTTGTCGGAGGGTAGAGCAGCATCTCCTCTTTTGCTTTCGGCGACGTTCGGGGCGGGCAAAACCCACCTACTGAACTACCTGCAATCTCTAGCGGAGCAGGAGGGTTTCGTCACCAGTTTCGTCATTGTCAGTCCAGAAATGCCGCTAGGCAACGCGCACCTTGTGGTAAAAGGACTTGCGGAGGTCGCCCACGCGCCGGGACAGACTGGCAAAGCGGTTCGCGCCCTCTCCACAAAGTTAAACGTGCGTTCGGAGGCGTATCAGGAGCTAGAGGAGTGGGCGAAAAACGCGACGATTGACGATAGGTTCCGCGCTCTGCTTCGCCTCTACGCGGAGTTCGGGGCGGACGAGGAGTTTAGGGCGCAGATACTGAGCGATTTCGAGGGAAGAGCCCTCTTGAAAACGATTCTGAAGCGCAAACTAAATGAGATAGGAGCCGCCGCCGCTTACGACCTGAGCGGGGGACGCGCCGCGCTGACGGCGCACGATAGAGTTCGGCTACTGGCGCAGTACTTCCGCGCTTGCGGGTGCAAAGGCTGGGTCATCTTCTTCGAC
>JAPLCR010000304.1:0-3655 GCA_026392135.1 Armatimonadota bacterium | reverse complement strand
GCGAAGTTCTCGCTCAAGCAACGCCTTGCCGCGTATGAGGAACTAGGCTGGTGGAAGCGGATTGCAGAGCAGGCGGGGTGCGCCCTTCTGCCTGTTTTTACGACGGCGAGCGGCTTCGTAGCGGAATCCGTTACGGGCGGAACGCAGGACGAACTGCGTATCTCCTCTAGCGGACAGAGCGAGGAGGAGAGGCTTGCACGAGAGGGAATTGAGTTCCTGAAAACGCCTATGCGCCTCGATTTACCGAACTCGGAGCAGGAACTGCAAATCGCCTACCGCCTGAAAAACATCTACGAGACGGCTTACGGGGTGAGCGTTCCCACTCCCCAAGAGCGACGCGACGTTCATACCTCCATCCGTTCGGAGATACGCCGCTGGATAACGCTGTGGGATTTGCAACGCTACTACCCCGCGTACAACGCGCAGGTGGAGGTGAGCGAAGTGACGTTCGACACGGAATCTATCGCGGATAGCACCATTGCGGAGGAGACGGACGCGGGGGAGTAACGCCCCCAGGGAAAACTAACTATGCCCGTGCCATACCGTAAAACGCCCCGCGCCATAGAGATAGGGACGGCGGCTTATCTGGATGTTCTGTGGTTCCCCCAAGAGCGCGTCTTCTACGGGGGGCTGTTGATTGTGGACGGCAAGGGGCAACCGCAGGAGTTCGTGCATAACAAGGCGACAGCACCCGCTGGGGCACTCTGGTCTCAGAAAAAAATTGTCGCGACGGGGATTGCGATGTTGGCGCACTCGCTCTTCGAGGCGTGTCGGCGAGAGCCCGACATTCTGATATGCCTCGCCGATTTGGGAGATACCGACTACCTGAAGACCGAAATCGCGCCCTCCATTCCGTTTGTGCAGGTCGCGCCGGAGCGCGGAGAGTTTCCTGCCGAGTGGAACTGGATAAACGAGCCGCCCTCGCCCGGAATGCGCGCCGCTATTTTGGCGCAGGAGTTGGCGCGACGCGGCTTTACGATGGAGCCGTTCGAGCGTCTACGCGATGCCCTCCGCCTCGTCTATCCGCAAACTGACTGGAACGGGGAGCGAGTAGCACCATGCAACCCCTCCCTAGCCCTCCCCGAAGCGGAGAGGGAATCTTGTGGCGCGAGATTGTAATGTTAATCCCGTTATATCATTAGCGGTAGGAAGACTCCTCTCCTTACGAAGGAGAGGCAGGGTGAGGTTGAGTAGCGCCATGCAACTCAATATAGGGGTGGCGAAGCGAGTCGTTGCCGCGCCGTTTCAGATAGAGAAAGCCGAGCGCGTGGAGACGGGGGCGTGGGAATCGGGACGCGCTCTTCGCTATACGATAGGCTGGTTCGACTACTCTGCGACAGATGCCCCCGCGCCTGAAATCGAGGGCGAACAGGGCGCAGGAGCTGGTAACGACGCGCCGCTCTCCGAATTCGCCGACCTTATGCGTCGCCTCGCCGTGGTTTTGCAACCCCCTATTGAGACGATGGAGAGCCTCTCTGGGACCACTCTCGAATGGTCTGCGCCCCTCTTCCCTTATCAGCGCGAAGGCGTTAAAACGCTTCTGGCGCGTCGCGCCCTCCTACTGGCGGACAGCATGGGGCTAGGCAAGACCGTGCAAGCGATAGCCGCGCTCCGCATCCTGTTTCAGCGCGAAGAGATAACCTCCGCGCTTATCGTCTGCCCCCTGCCCTTGATGACGCAGTGGCGGCGCGAGTTCGCGTACTGGGCGAAAGAGTTGCGTGTGATTCCCGTGCAGGGCGATTCCAACGAGCGCGGACGCTTATGGCAGCTGCCCTCGCACGTGAAGATGGTGAGTTACGAAACGCTACGCGGGGATGTTATGGATTTGCGAGATAGCCCCGCCCTCCGCAAACCTTGGGGCGTGGTAGTTCTGGACGAGGCTTCCCGCATCAAGAACCGACACGCCGCCCTCTCTATCGCCTGTAAGCGCCTGCCCCGCGAACGCCGTTGGATATTGACGGGCACGCCTTTTGAAAACAGCATCGAAGATGTCGCCTCCCTCCTCGAATTTCTCCTTGCAGAGCCGGACGCGCCTTCCCTATTCCTCTCTCCTCCTGAGATAGTGGAACAGCTCCATGCCCATCAGTTGCGGCGGCGCAAAGAGGACGTTTTGCCGGAACTCCCACCGAAAACTATCCACGATATTGTTCTCGAACTGCCGCCCAAGCAACGCGAGGCATACAACCGCGCCGAGCGGGAGGGGATTATCCAACTGACGAGCGGGGCGGGTTCCGTCACGATTCTGCATATTTTGGAGCTGATTACGCGCCTCAAGCAACTCTGCAACTTCGACCCCGCAAGCGGAGAATCGGCGAAACTAGCGGATATTCGGGAGCGCATGGGGGAGATTGCGAAGGAGGGGCAACGTGCCCTCGTCTTTTCACAGTTCACCGATTCGATGTTTGGAATAGAACGCGCTATGGACTACCTGAAAGCGTTTCAGCCCCTTGCGTTTACGGGGAAGATGTCCGCTTCGCAACGCGCCGACACTATAGAGCGGTTTCGCGGAAATACAAAACATAGAGCCTTGCTTCTCTCCCTGAAAGCGGGGGCGCAAGGGCTGAATTTGCAGACCGCCTCCTACGTGTTTCACCTTGACCGCTGGTGGAACCCCGCGATTGAGGAGCAGGCGGACAGCCGCGTGCATCGTATCGGGCAGACCTACCCCGTAACTATCTACCGCTACATCTGCGCGAATACGATTGAGGAGCGGATAGACGCGACGCTCAAAGAGAAGCGGAAGGCGTTTCAAGAGGTGGTGGAGGATGTCAGCCTCGACCCTGCAACCCTGACAGAGAGAGAGTTCTTCGATTTGTTTGGCTTGGGGGCGGAGGTTCGCCCCCAACGTCGTTCATAGGACTAGCAAAGGGTAGGTATCACATAGGGTCCTCGCGGAATCACGTAGATACTGGCACTCTCTCCATGTTTAGCAAGTGCCATGCGTAGCCCCTCCTCCACGCTCTCTGCCGGAGTCACAAAGCAGTTTGTGAGATTCTCCGCAGAGATACCTCCTGCCACACAGATAACCTCCGCATGACGTACCACCTTCGCCAACTCCTCCACCTG
The DNA here is from genome assembly GCA_026392135.1 of Armatimonadota bacterium. GTDB lineage: Bacteria > Armatimonadota > Chthonomonadetes > Chthonomonadales > Chthonomonadaceae > CAIJLM01. The sequence goes on along the minus strand of JAPLCR010000304.1, from coordinate 589 downwards.
CCACTCCTCCGGTACAAAAACGTCGGGTTGGGAGATATGTCGAACAAACGCCTCAAGGTCACTTGTCTCCCGTAGTGCCTGAGCGAAGTCAGGGCTTCCCACTCCCTCCGCACACTCCGATGCAATGATGATAGTCCCCCCCTGCTTAACCGCAGGCAGTGCCCCTACCATCCCTTTTACTGCCTGATAGAAGGTGAGGTCAAGTGGATAGCCCGCACAGGTCGTCACCACAATATCGGCGGGTTCCGTAATAGCAGCGCGGACGTGTTTTCCTGCAAACTCTACCCCTGTCAGCCACGCCTGCTCTAAATCTCCGGCGAACACTCCTGTCGTGCGATTCGCTTCGTCTAGCATAACATCCACGATAAAGTCTGGGCGGACGCATTTTGCAATCGCCAGTGCCTCTTCATGCACCGGATTACCCCTCACGCTTCCATTCGTAGCAAGGGGGTGTTCGAGGAATCGTGGGCAGTGCCAACGCTGAATAGTATAGAAGGCGGCGACACCCGGCATTATCAGTTTACGCCCACCCGAAAATCCCGCCATAAAGTGTGGCTCAATAAGCCCAACCGTAATGCGAAGGTCGGCA
>JAPLCR010000148.1:1541-3113 GCA_026392135.1 Armatimonadota bacterium | reverse complement strand
GTTGAGGATTTCGGTCAGCGCTTTACCGGCGTAACGCTCCTGAGTTTCAAGCTCATCCAGCGTGAGAAGCACAGGAACAGGCTTCGTCTCTCTCTTGCGGTTCTTATCCTCGACGCTCAACGCGGCGGCGTAGAGGGCGTTTGTGAGCAGTCCTACCAGAGCCCTGATTCCCGGCTCTCCAAGCGTCACCGTATCCAGATGAACTAAGATGACCTGTTGACGGTTCCAGAGGCTTTCCAGGTTGAGGTTTTGCTGGTTATCGCAGAAGAGCGCGCGGAAGTACTCGGTGGTCGTGAAAACCCGGAGTTTGTTCGTGACCGCGTTAACTGCGGTCGCCTTGTCCGCTTTCGACATACTCGCGAACTCTACTTCAAAATACCGATGTTGCTCCGGGTGTTGACGGTATGCAGGGCTACCGTGCGCCTGTGCAAGCAGGCGTGTGCGATAGGTTTCGTTGCGGAGAAACTCCATCAGTTCGATGAGGGAGAGTCCCTGCGCGGCGATGACGGTGGTGGCGTTGCGAAGGATATCCTCTAGACGAGGTCCCCATGAGTTCGCAAAGAGACCCGCCATGATATCCACGAACTGGTTCACCCGTTGGGAAAGGGCGCTTGATTCGCCAAGCAAGGGGTTCCATCTGGGAATGCCATAAGAGGTTTCGCGGGGCCATATCAGAGTGACATTTTCAGGAGCGAGTCCGACCTCTTCCGTGATGGCGAGAGCTTGCCGGATCGTTTCATCCTTGTAGTCCAGGATAACCAGACTGCATCCCGCCCGGAGTTGTTCGCGAACGAGGTGCATGGCGAGGCGCGTCTTGCCTCCGCCGCTTCCTCCTACAATGAGCGTGTGACGCCCGAACCGTTCTATGGGGATGGCGAAAAGGTCATCGGGCGGATCCGCCTTCTCTGTGTTCGCATCCACTTGATACCGTTCCATAAGGTAGTCGTGCATCCAGGGCTTATCCTGATGTCCGGACACAAAGGGATCATCCCAGAATAGATGCGGTTGGACGCGCTCAAAGAGGGCGCGACTCTTTTCGGTCCGGGCGCCGATGGGCACGAAATCATAAGGTGAGGCGTTGGTAGAACGTCGAACCTTATGATAAGTCTCAGGTCGTTTGTGGTTCGTCATGAGTTACGGAACGCTCCTTGCAGGGATAATTCGATAAATCCCCCAATAATCCTCCCAATGTTCCCCCAAAATGCCGATTATCTGTCCTGATGGATACGCTCTGCGACCCGTTCACGGACGGCTTCCACGACGTAGGAAGGGTGACGCTGACTTAATTGACGCTCTATTTCAGCGAGGTCTTTCCCCGAACGATAGGCGCGGTCCGCGATAAAATCGTAGGTAGCTTCGTTGTAGATTCTGTAGAGGGGTCTGGGTCGAAGGCGTTCCGCCTCTTCTTCCGCTCGTCTTCTCTCCTCCTCTCGCCATCTTTCATCCTCCGCTCTACGCCTCTCCTCTTCCGCGCGCCGCCGCTCTTCATCGGCTCGTCCTCTCGCTTCTTCTTCTCGCTTCCTTGCTTCTTCCCTGCGTTTCGCCTCTGCCTGCCTCTTTTCTGCTTCCGCC
>JAPLCR010000148.1:485-1506 GCA_026392135.1 Armatimonadota bacterium | reverse complement strand
CTTCGCTTTTGTTCGGCTTCCGCTCTTCTTCTGTCTTCAATGTCCTGTTGGGCTTTCGCGCGTCTCGCTCTGGCTTCTTCCGCATCCTTGGCTTCTCGCTCCGCCTGTAACCGTTTGTAGGCTGGCGCGAAGCCTACGATTGCGAAGGCAGGGAGTCCGACAAACAGGGCAAGTTGCAAGCACCGCAGAAAGAGGATGTTGAGAAAACCGGGTTCCTCAGGCACGGGATACCGATAAGGAGGAGCGGTAGCGACCCAGCCCAGAAAGCAGACAACCGCGGAGCCCAGTAGAACCATCCCGAATATAGCGTTTTGCTCCGCAGGGGTTTTTCTGGCTTCTTCCCGTCGCTTTATTTCCGCCTGCTTCCTCTTCCATGCATCGCCGCCGTATCCCTCTCCGCTTTCACGGTTTGGGGGACGGCTCGACGCTTCCTTCTGAGCCTTCGCTTCTTGCTCCTCGTGCCACTTTTTGGAGAGCTGCGCCACGCCTAAGATAGCGAAGATAGGGAGCCCCGCATATATAACCAGTTGCAAGCCTCCCATAAAGAGGAGATGGAGCTGACCTGGTTCTGTAGGAACGGGATAGCGATACGGGGGCGCAGTTACACCAGCGCCAATACCGCAAATAAAAAGCAGAACTATGAGAATCACGCCAAACAGTTGGAACTGCTCTTTAGGCGTTAGCTGTGACGCTTCTCTTCTTTTTTGTGCCTCCTCTAACCTCGTCAGCTCCTCATCGCCATACCGCACAACTCTCTCACGGTTTTTGGGGCGATTAGCCGCTTCCTTCGCAAGCTTCGCCTCCTGCGCCGCCTGCTTTCGCTTGTTCGCATAGTACATGGAGATTAGTAGAGAAGAAAATGGTCCTGCAATAAAGAACGCTATAGTGCAAACTGCGAATATCTGGTGCAACAGGCTTGGTGGCACTTTACCAACGCCCTGTGTTGGGGGTTCCGATGCCGTCCAACACAGCAAACACACGGAAGCCAGGACAAAGAGCATACCGGCAAAGAGTTGGGCTT
>JAPLCR010000148.1:0-409 GCA_026392135.1 Armatimonadota bacterium | reverse complement strand
CGTAACCCGTATAGGTATCCAGATTGAGTTTAGCTCTCGCCTCCTCCAGAGCAGGCGCTTCCCACTCCTCCATCATGACGTGTATCGAAGCGGGAAGACCTATAAACACCATCCCGAAAACGCACCACAGAAAGAACTGATTGAGCGGACTCGATGGACCAAAAGGAACTGGATTCGTAGTACGCGCCCACCCCATATAGCAAAGCGCCAACAGGACGAAGGTCATACCCGGATAATACCCATATCGCTTCAGATTCATCGCTCTCGACTCCTCTCCATAGCCGCTTCCTGAGATGTCACTGTTTACCTCAAGAACGCTCTACCTGTCAATACAGCGGCGTCAGGGCGAACGCATCATAATTCGCCATTATCGCGCTACAGTGAATATTTGTATCCATATCACCTTGTA
>JAPLCR010000322.1:1729-17580 GCA_026392135.1 Armatimonadota bacterium | reverse complement strand
GGTGGGCATCCCTGTTGGAGCGGCTCAGCATTGCGAAACCGCTCTCCAAATGTTTCAGCATCTCGGAGAGGGTCAGCGTGCGTGCCCACCCCGCTGTCAACTCAATCGCCAGAGGCATACCCTCCAGACGCTGACACAGGCTCACTACGGTAGGCGCGTTTGCCTCTGAAAACACAAAATCTGAACGCCGTGACTGCATTCTGTCTACAAATAGCCCTACGCTTGGAATGCGGAGAAGTTGGTCCGGAGGCTCTATTTTGGAAGGTGTAGTGAGGGGCATAAGCGCGAGTTCGCGCTCCCCTTCTATGTTTAGGTGCTGGCGGGAGGTGGTGAGGCAGACAATAGAGGGGGCGCGTTCGAGAAGTGCCTTTACAATAGCTGCTCCGCCCTCCACCAACTGCTCGAAGTTATCTAGCAGGAGGACAGAGAGGGATGGTGCTGCCTCCCTCCCTCTCCCTTGAGTGTAGAGATGTTCAATAACCTGTTCCAGCGGGGTAATGTTCGGTGCGGGGCGTATGCCTAAAACTTTGAGCAGTGTGTCGGGAATTTGAGCGGGCTTTGTTAGGTCTGCGAGAGGAACAAACCACACTCCCCCCGTGAAATAGTCGCCAAACTGCTGTACAGCTTCCAATGCTAGTCGCGTCTTTCCAGTTCCCCCTGGTCCTGTCAGCGTGACTAATCGGGAAGCGTGGAGTGTGTCTTCCGTGCAGAGTAGCGATTTTAGTTTTGCTATCTCTGCCTCGCGCCCAAAGAAGCGCGTCAGGGGTAGGGAGAGGTTACCCCGATAGCTCTCTTTGCCTTTGAGAGTAGGCTTGTACTCTCGCTTCCGTATTGGGCTGGCTGGTGCATCGTGTAGGAGGGGTTCTACTAAGACGCGAAGTTCAGGAGAAGGAGTGGTTCCCAAGCCTTCGCGCAAAATCCGTTCAGTCTCGTGATAGTGTCGAAGTGCCTCTACGCGGTGCCCAGTCTCTATGTAGAGACGAACGAGGGTGCAGTGGGACTGCTCTTCTAAGGGGTCTAGGGTAATAAGGTGACGTGCAAACTCAATCGCACTCTTCTGATCTTGAGTTTCTCGCAAAAAGGCTATCAACTCCTGTAGAGCTGTGATACAGGTATGTCGCATTCTTTCGCGCTCCCGTACAACCCAATCCTCATAAAAACCTGGCAGAAGGTCGCCTCCATAGAGTTCTACTGCCTGTTTTAATAGGGAGATTTTCCCTTCTGTTTCGGTACTCTGATTCGCAAGCCGTAGATGTGCCGTGAAATCCAGTACATCCGTCATAACACTGTTTGGGTGGAGGTGTATATACGTTCTGTCCGTCCATAACAACTGATCAGAGGGGGCACCGGAGGCTTCAAGGTGGCGACGCAGGGAGGCAAGTGTCTGTTTGAAACGGTTTCGTCCTGTAGAGGGGTCTACTTCCTGCCAAAGTATCTCAATAAGCTCTTCACGGGAGTGGCGACGGGTAGGGTAGTAGGCGAGATAGGCTAATAGCAGCCCTATCTTCTGCGTGCGGAAATGACTAATTTGGCAATCGCGGCGGGTTGCAGTGAGAGTTCCTAGTAGCTGGACGTACCAATTTTCTTGAGATACCATCGCGCCCTATGCTCCAAAATAGAAATAAGAAAGCCCTCTATTATAGTTATAGAGGGACTGAAAGAACTCCTCCTTTGGTATAATAGCCCCTCTTCTTGCACCCGCTACTATACTACTCCAGCCCCGATTCAACACTGTCAAAGAGGGAGAGGTTTTTAGTAGCAGGCTTAGCGTGTTGTAAAAGCCTGTGCATCTCATTGGGAGGCTGTTTTTCTGTGATAAGTTTCTTGGGCTGGGTTGCCATATCCATGTCAATTGTGATAGCTCCGAGTTCTACCAGTTGGGCTTCGGCTTTTGCGCCTCGCAGAACGTAGACGGTTCTACTCTCTTTCAACGCCTCCATAGCCCCTTGCCATGTTCCTCCCTTACCCACTTCGCACTCAACCAGTAGGGTAGCATCGGCGCAGAGGTGGATTAGGCGGTTGCGGGACATAGCGTTACCCACCTCAAAACGCGCTTCTGGGTGAACCTCCGACATGAGGGAGAGGCGGCTCTCCATAATGGCGCGGCGGTAGGCTCTGTTTCCAGACTCTTTGAGTAGAGAGTCCGCAAGCACGCCCACTGCGCTTCCACCAGCGTCTACGCACGCGCTCATAACGACCGTATCCACCCCCCGCGCCCCGCCGGAAACAACGGCGACACTATCGCGGGCGCAAGCCGTGCCTATCGCCTCCGCATCGGCGAGCCGCTCTTCCGAAGCGCTGCGAGAGCCGACGATAGCCAGAGCCAACTCTGTAAAGGCTTCCGTATTTCCACAGCCAAAAAGCAGGGCGGGTGCTTTGACGCGCAGACTCTTAAAGCGTGGAGGATACTCTGCATCCGACCACGCACGCACCCAAAGACCTGCTTGAAGCCAACGGTCGAGTGGTTGGAACAGCCCCAACCCGCGTTCTAGAAGGGCTTTCAGGCGTACAGTATCAAGGGGGCATTCCGTCAGCGTAGCTTCTCCTGTTATAACGGAGAGTGCCGCCTCTGCATCGGTTCCCAGCCAGCGGCGAAACTGCAAAAACTCCGTGTTTGTCAGGGGCTTGGCATCGTTTACTGCCCACCGTGCAGTAAGGAGAAGCGCGAGTTTAGTTGCGGGGGGCAGTTCAGTCATCGTCGTCCTTACGGCGCGTAGAACAGAGCGCGAACGGAATTACTGGGCAGGAGGTCGCTTCTCGCAGTAAAGCCCCTGCCACTGTGAAAGTCCAGCCGGAGTCTACCGCGTCGTCCACCAGTAGAACCGCTCCCGCCCTTGTTTCACGAATCGCGAAGGCTCCATCTAGATTATGCGACTGATGAACGCTGTTCTTCTGCATCTTCTGGGGATCATTCACTTTTATCTTTTCCAGTGCCTCCACATACTCAATGTGTAGTGCCTTCGCCAGCCGCTTTGCAAAATCGGGGACGAGGTTAGGATGACTCTGAGACGGAATTGAGCAGACCCATCGCAACGGCGCGGAGAGGCGTAAGCGTCCCAGTGCTTCAGTCGCAATTTTTATGATGTCCTCCCGATAACTTCCGGCGGCTGTGTCCTCTTGCACCCATGCCCCGACTACAGGCTCGCCCCATCGTGAGAGGCAGACCCCCTCCTCACAGCGTTGCGCCTCTCCTATGCGCCCCGTGAAGCCGTAGGTCGGCAAGGCTCCTGAGACCCACTGCTTGCGCGGGATTATTGGGAACTCGCCTCGGCGCAAAAATGTTAGGGCGCTCATCACAACCTCCTCTGAAACGTCGGAGCTGATAATCTCTCGCCCTAGGCAGTTGTAGCACCGTTCGCAGGGCGCGGCGGCGGGGTCGTCAAGCTCCTTCTGCACAACCATCATCAGGCACTCTTTTGTTGTTGCGAAATCAACGAATCGCTTCCGCTCTTCCTGTCGGCGATGCGTGAGAGCCGCCTCGCGCTCCGCATCGTGTATATACGGGACGAGAGTGCGCTGATAGGCTCTTTCGACCTTTACAATAGGCGAAGGGGAGAGGACGCTCAACGCCTTCAACGTCTTCTCTATCTCCCCCTGCGTCATGTTCAATTTCTGTTTCAGCTTGGTTGAACTCATCGCCTCTTCATCCAACGCCTCCAGAACCGCTCTCACGTCCTGCTCAGGGGGGCGGGCGTTATTGACAAACCACTCGTGAATACGCTCATCTTCGCTACCAACAAACAGTATAGCGATCGCCTCCGAGATAGCGCGTCCTGCCCTACCAATCTGCTGATAGTACGCCACAAGGTTGCCCGGACTCTGAAAGTGAACCACAAAGCCTAAATCGGGCTTATCAAAGCCCATGCCTAGCGCGACGGTTGCGACGAGTGCCTTTACCTCGTTCTTGAGAAGTCTGTCTTCTAGTGCGATTTTCGCTTCCGCAGACAGCCCCGCATGATAGGCGACGACGGGGTAGCCCTGCTTTTGAAGCCACTGAGCCACGCGCTCCGCGTCGTCTTGTGTGAGGGCGTAGATGATTCCTGAGTTGGGGAGTTCGGAGAGGTGTTCGGAGAGCCATGCGAGGCGTTGCGCTACGCCCTTTTGGGCAATGACCTGTAGGCGGAGGCTTTTTCGGGCGAGGGAGCCGCGCAGAACTTTTATATCGCGCCCTATCTGCCGCTTGATGTCTTCCACCACGCGGTCATTAGCAGTAGCCGTTGTCGCGAGAACGGCGGTTGTCGGCGGCAGATTGCGGATTAACTCCCCGATACGCTGATAGTCTGGGCGGAAGTCGTGCCCCCAATCCGAGATACAGTGCGCCTCGTCAATAACAATCAGTCCTACTTTGGAGAGACTGGTGGAGCTGACCAGAGTGCGGAACCCGTCGTTCGCTAACCTTTCAGGGGAGATAAGCAGGAGGTCAACCTCATCCGCTCTCAGGCTCTCCTCTATCTCCGCCCAGTCGTCTCTATTTCCACTCGTATACTGTCGGGATTTAATGCCCAGTCGTTCAGCGGCGCGTAGTTGGTCGCGCATAAGTGATAGGAGGGGAGAGACCACTAAGGTTGGACCTCTGCCTCTATCTCTCAACAGGCGCGTCGCAATGAAGTAGACGATGCTTTTGCCCCAACCCGTCGCCTGAACTACAAGGGCGCGGTGCGGCGGCTCTATTACAGCGCGGATAGCGTCTTGTTGCCCTTCGCGGAACTCTGCATTGGGGTTTTGAAGCGATTCTCGTAGCAACCGCGTGACTTTATTCATCAGTGCAGAGTCCCTATCAAGCGTATTAGGGTAGCGGCTACGGTTTGCAATCCGTCCAGAATCGCAACTCCGGTAGGTCGCGTATTCCTTGTCGTAGCGTCTGCTCCCACTGTGAACGGATGTGGAGAAGTTCAGGGTCGTTGTCTAGGAAACGTTTCTGGTGGAGTATGTCCAACTCCTCTTCACTATAGAGAACTAAATCTACAGGGGGACCCACTGTAAGGTTTGAGCGCATAGTGGAGTCGAGGGAGATAAGGGCAAATTTGGCGGCTTCCGCGAGGGTCGTCTGGTCGTAGCGAACGCCTCTATCCAGAATCGGGCGACCATACTTCGTTTCGCCGATTTGCAGGTAGGGCGAGTCCTCGGAGGCGGAGAGTGGGTTGCCCTGCGGATAGACGAGGTAGAGACCGTGCTTTTCCCCTTTGATTTGCCCACCGAGTAGGAGGTTGATATTGAATTTGAAGTCGTCGTTTTCGAGGGCAGCTCTGTCCATTCCAGAGACAGCACGCACTTTGGCACCTATTTCGCGTGCCGCGTCGTAGAGTGTCGTTACCTGTGCTAATCCCTGCCCCTGCTCCCAATCTTTTTGGAGGAGTGCGAGAACGGACTGAGTGATAGAGAGGTTTCCGCTTGCCAGTATCACGAGAACCCTTTCACCGGGGCGTACAAAGGTGTACATCTTGCGGTGAACATTAACTTGGTCGTAGCCCGCATTCGTGCGCGAATCGGAAGCCATAACCAGCCCTTTTTGGGTAAGAATGCCAAGACAGTAGGTCATTAAGAGGTCTTCAACTCCTTATAAAAGCGTTTTAGCGGGTGAGCCAGCCGCCATCCACTGCGAGTACCGTTCCATGCACGTAGTCGGAGGCGGGGGAGGCGAGAAAGATGACTGCCCCTTTCAGGTCGTCGGGGTCACCCCAACGCTCTGCTGGAATCCTATTGAGTATGGCGCGGTTTCGGTCAGGGTTGGCGCGAATGCCAGCGGTCACCTCTGTAGAGAAGTAGCCCGGCGCGATAGCGTTCACGTTGATACCGCGTGGAGCGAGTTCATTCGCCATAGCGCGGGTGATTCCTGCGATACCGCTCTTCGCTGCCGTGTAGGAGGGAACGAGCAGTCCGCCCTGAAACGAGAGGAGGGAGGCGATTTGCACAATTTTACCGCGCTGGTTGTGCTGAACCCAGTGCTTTGCGGCGGCTTGCGCGAGATAGAAGGCGGACGAAAGGTCGAGGTCTATCACCTCTTGCCAGTCCTTCTCGGTGAACTCTAGCAGGGGGGCGCGTCGAATAATGCCCGCATTATTAACAAGAGTGTCTATTCTACCCGCTATGGCGACGGTTTCCGCTACTATCGCGTCCGCTTTTTCAGGACGCCCGACTTGCGTTATCGCGTGGACGGTTTCGGAAACATCCTCGCGGTCAAGCACCACAATGTCCGCGCCCGCTTCCGCTAAACCGAGCGCCATGCCTCGCCCTAGCCCCCGCGCTGCGCCTGTGACGAGGGCTACTTTTCCTGTTAGGTCGAATAGGTTCATGTACTCTCCTTGCTCATCGTCATGTCTTACTTCGGGGTTGTTCCCCCGACATCTCCGAATTCAGTGATACTACCTCACGATTATACATTAGAAGAGGAGTACATTTATAGGGAATCTAGTAGGAAACAGCTCTCTTTCGGGGTATCCAATTCTTCTGTGCCTTACTGAAATCTGTATTGGTTTTTGTGTGTATCCCCGTTTTTCTCCTGAAAGAGTGAACCGATGCCCGCTCCGCTCCTGCTTGACAAAGGGAGGAGGCACGGGTAACATAACATACAACCTCAATCGAAAAGACAAAATAAGAGCCGTAACAACGCGCTTCTCAAGGATACCTGTATAACGTATGGCGAAATCGTTAATTATTGTAGAGTCCCCTGCAAAGATAAAGACTCTCAAAAACTTTTTGGGTGCTGACTATATATTTGAGGCGAGCATGGGGCACGTCCGTGACCTGCCCGAAAGGGTTCTCGGCGTAGATGTAGACAACGACTTCGCGCCCTCCTATGAGTCTAAAGCCGACCGTAAAGACGTTCTCGGCAGAATCGCGTCTGCCGCAAAGGGAGTCTCCACCGTCTATCTCGCTTCCGACCCTGACCGGGAAGGCGAGGCGATAGCGTGGCACCTTGCGGAAGCACTCAAACTGAAAAACCCTAAGCGTATTCAGTTCAACGAAATAACTAAAACTGCCGTTCTGCAAGCCCTAGAGGACGCGCATAGTGTAGATATGGACAAGGTAAACGCGCAACAGGCGCGTCGCGTGCTAGATAGACTCGTGGGTTATAAACTCTCGCCTATCCTCAGTAAAAAAATCCAGAAGGGACTCTCTGCGGGGCGCGTACAGTCTGTAGCAGTGCGTATTATCTGCGATAGAGAGCGTGCGATACAGGCTTTCGTCCCCGAAGAGTACTGGTCGCTTACCGCGAATCTTACGCCGCAAGCACCCGAAAAACGCTTCCCCTTCAACGCCGCGCTTCACTCGTGGGGGAAAACGAAACTCGAACCCAAAGCCGAAGAGGACATCAACGTCATTCTTTCAGAGTTGGAGGGTGCGAACTACAGCGTCCACGAAGTGAAAAAGCGCGAAACGCGACGAAACGCCTCCGCGCCCTTCATCACTAGCACTCTACAGCAAGAGGCGGCGCGAAAACTCTATTTCACGAGTAGGCGCACAATGCAGGTAGCCCAAGACCTCTACGAAGGCGTTGACCTCGGAGCGCAAGGAAGCGTTGGTCTCATCACCTATATGAGAACCGACTCCGTGCGTGTTGCGGGCGAGGCGCAGGGCGAGGCACGTAAATTTATAGCAGAGCACTACGGAGCGCAGTACGTTCCCGCACAGGCGAAGCAGTTCAAGACAAAGGGCGGGGCGCAGGATGCACACGAAGCGATACGCCCCACCTCCTGCCTCCGCGAACCCGAAGCCATAGCCCAGTATCTCAATCCAGAGCAGCTAAAACTCTACCGCCTAATATGGCAACGCTTCCTTGCAAGTCAGATGAACCCCGCCATTCTGGACGTAACGACTGCCGACATCCACGCCCTAGGCGGCGCGAACACGGGAACGCCCTACAACTTCCGTGCAACGGGTAGTGTAGTGAAGTTCGATGGCTTTATGCGTGTCTACACCGAAGGCAAGGACACCGAAGAGGTGGCAGACGAAGAGCAGCCGCCGCTACCCGCGCTTTCGCAAGGGCAGAACCTCGATTTGCTGAAACTGACCCCGCGCCAGCACTTCACTCAGCCTCCGCCCCGCTTTACGGAAGCGACGATTGTGAAGACGCTTGAGGAGTTGGGCATTGGTCGCCCTAGCACCTACGCAAGTATTATTTCCACTATCCGAGATAGGGGCTACGTAGACCTTGTGGATAAACGCTTCTCCCCTACAGAACTAGGCTTCACCGTCACAGACCAACTGGTGAAACACTTCCCCGAAATTATGGATGTGACCTTTACATCGGGTATGGAGACGAAGCTCGACTCGGTGGAGGAGGGGAGCGCGAACTGGGTGAAACTGCTTCGCGACTTCTACGACCCCTTCGAGTTGACACTAAAAGCGGCGGCGACGGGAATGGAGAGCCTGAAACCCGCGCCCATCGAAACCGAGTGGCGTTGCCCCGTCGAAGATAAGGCGTTCCTTCTTCGCAAAAGCCGATACGGGGAGTTTCTAGGCTGTAGCGGCTTCCCCAAGTGCCGCAAAATCGTCAAGATAGACGCGGATGGTAAGCCTGTAGATTGGGAGAACCTTGTCTGCGGTATGGGGAAGGGCAAGGAGGCTACCACTAGGGAGCCTATCGACCCCACAACCCTGCCCAACGCCACCGAATACGCCTGCCCAGATGGGAAGGGCGTTATGATACTTCGCAGTAGCCGACGCGGGGCGTTTTTGGGGTGTAGCAGTTATCCCAAGTGTAGCACTCTGTTGAAGTGTTCCGCAGAGGGCGTGCTAGACGAAGGGCAGGAGTTTAAGTGTACCTACGACGAAAAGGGGAAGGCGAAAACGACGCGCAAACCCGCCGCCCGTAAAACAACGACCACAGCGAAAAAGACGACTACCACGACACGCGCCCGCAAAACGCCTAAAGCCGAAGAGTAGACTAATGCCCTTCCCACGCATAAAAAACATCACTGCCGCGCTACTGGAAACGCCCCTCTACCAGCCCTTCATCACTTCGCAAGGGCAGGCAGATATGGGGCGTTGCGTCGCTATTCGCCTTGTACTAGACGATGGGCGTGAGGCGTTTGGGGAAGCCTCTCCTGTAACGTATGTAACGCAGGAGACGATAGGGAGCGTAACGAAAGCCGTGGAGCGCGCCGCGCCGCAACTTATCGGGATGGAGGTTCTGCGCTATCGGGAGGTCGTTCGCGTTATCCAAGCCGTCGCCCCTGCCGAGCCTAGCGCGAGGTGTGGGCTAGAGATGGCGTTGCTCAACGCATGGTCGCTGGTTTCGGGGCTATCGCTCGCGCAGTTGTGGGGTTCCGCAACGGATTCTGTTGAGACGGACATAACTATCCCTATCACCTCCGATGTGGGCGATTTGGCTCTGTTGGCGTGGCAGGCGGGCATTCAGACCTTCAAAATCAAAGTGGGCGGCGGCGCGAACCTCGACGCGGACTATGCGCGGGTGGCGGAGGTCTGCTCTGCGGCTCCTTCGGCGCGTATTCGTGTGGACGCGAATCAGGCATACACCGTGTCGCAAGCCTTAGAGTTTGTGAATCGCCTTGTGGCGAACGGGGTTAACCTCGAACTGCTAGAGCAACCCGTTCCGCAAGAGGACTTCAAGGGGCTGGCGGAGGTCGCCGCAAACTCTCCGGTTCCGGTCTTCGCGGACGAATCGGCGCAGACTCCCGCGCACGCGCTTCGCCTCGCTCAGACCGCCGTGCAGGGTTTCAACTGCAAAGTGAACAAGAGCGGAATTTTCGGCGTTCTGGACATTATCGCGATAGCGAAGGGGGCAGGGCGCAAACTGATGCTCGGCTGTATGCTAGAGACTCGCCAAAGTATCGCGCTGTCGCTCGCTTTGGCGTGCGGGACGGGCGCGTTCGACTATATCGATTTAGACTCGCACCTTCTTCTGAACGAAGAGGGACAGAATCCGTTCTTCCACCAACTTGGCGGACGGATGTCGGTTGAGTTTCTGACGGAGGGGTAGCCGGGTCGTATGGAACGAACCAGAGTTGCCGAAATCATTCAAAATATCTTGAGCGTACATCCGCTCTTCGTGCATCAGCCGCTTGCGCCTTCAAGGGAGACTGTTCGCGTTTTCGATGACGTAAACGGTCACTATCTACTCGTCGCCCTCGGTTGGCAAGGGCAGAGCCGTATTTACAACACGCTCATTCATATCCGACTTGTAGAGGGCAAAATCTGGATTGAAGAGGACTGGACGGAGGAAGGGATTGCGGACGACCTTCTGAAAGCGGGCGTTCCGAAAGAGGATGTCGTGCTTGCTTTGCAACATCCCGCTATGCGCCCTTACACCGATTTCGCTGTCGCGTGACTCTGAAACCAGAAGAATATGAACGCCAACCGAGCGGCGACGGGAGAGAGATTGGTCTTTCCTGAAGTTTCCCTGCTTTTGGGAACAAACTCCCAAGACAAGAAAGGCTACAAATGAAACAGAACTCAGCGTTTGACTACGTTTTGCTGGGCGTTTATATAAACGATATTTGGGTTGGCGGTACGCTTGAAGATGCGTTGAGGGTGTCGGAAAGGCTACAAGAGATGGGGCTTTCCAAATCCGAGGGTAATACTCGCGACTATGTGCGTAACAACGTTGGCATGGATGATGGCCAAGACATCTCTCAGGCTCTTTTGGGGTTTGTGCATGACGAACTCAAAGAGCAGGAGAATGCTACCATTAATGCGTCTGTGAAGGATGTTCACCTATCCTCTGAAAAGCTGATTGAGACAATGTCGCCGGGAGTTTGGGCATGGCTCCCTTCACTTGTCCAAGATGGGTTTATTGACGCTGAGAAATGTTTTCAAAATGGGCTATTTGATGGCATGGCGTTTTATCTTGGTCGAAGCGTGGAGATGATGGTAAAGCATTTTCACGAACAGATAACTGGGGAGTCCAGCGCTAGCCTCTCTTGGAGTGAAATAGAAAACCGTATTGAAAATATGGCGCGACAGGGTAGACCTGAGTTATTTGCGTCTCTAGATGCCGTAAGCGATATACGAATATACGACCGCAATCCGATAACACACGGCGGAAAGATATTAGATAGATACGATGCAGTGAGCTTATGGCATTCGTCTGTAAAGGCTATATCCCGAATGGCTAGGGTATTGTTAGAGCGTTTCCCATTGCCCAAACAAGAGTAGAGGCATTGACGATACATCGCACTAGGATTGATGGCTGTGAGGTAGCGTGACAGATCCCATAGTAGACGATTCAGGAAATACAAACAATGACAACCACATACTACCACGTAAAAGTAAGAGAAAATCGCCTCTTGGAACTACCGGAAGAGGCGCAAGAGTTAGGGCTTCAACCCGGTGAGGAGGTTGTCGTCAGCGTTAGTCGCAATGACGCGAGAACTTCCCTCAGAAACGAAGCGGGCTTTGCGGCGATGCGCGAAATTTCGGAGAGCCAGAAGAGCAATCCTGCGATTGAAGGCTCTGACATAGTTAAATTGGTTAGAGAGGCGAGAGAAGGGACGATGTATGGAGTTACCAGTAGCGATTAGGGTTCGCCAAGCGGTTATCCTCGACGCGACGGTGGTCGTTTCTCTTGCGTCAAAAGAGAAAAACACATACCTACACGCCACTGCCGCGGTTAATCGCTACATCGCTTTGAATTGCGATTTCTTTGCGCCGGGCGTATTGGTCTCTGAGACGCTTTTCACTTTGTGCCGTATGAAAGAAAATGACAAAACCCTCACCAATGAAGAACATAGACGGGCGGTTAAGGACTTCCATACGCTGTACGGTTTTATCCTTCCTCCGCCGAATGGAGAGGCAGACCTTATCTTTCGCGCGGAAACCATAAGAGGCGACTATACGTGTTATCGTTCTGCGGATAGCATCTACATCGCGCTCGCTCAAGCGCTTTCCGAAACAAGACCCGCTACACTGCTCACTTTGGATGAGGGATTGCAGAAACAGGCGACGCGGAATGCGTCTGGCGTAATAGTAGAGCTTATAGATTTGTAGTATCCATAGGCGCGTTCGACTATATCGACCTAGACTCGCATCTGCTTCTGAACGAGGCGGGACAGAATCCGTTCTTCCATCAACTCGGCGGGAGAATGTCGGTTGAGTTTCCGAAGGAGGGGTAGGCGGGGCGTATGGAACGAAACAGGATTTCGTATAATGAGAGAGGAGAGTGCTTTCGCTCTCAAGAGGAGGCGACGCAATGAGCCTTGTGATAACCTTCACCCCCGCCGAAGAAGCGCATATTGCGACTGCCGCCAAGCAAAAGGGACTTGCCCCCTGCCTCCGTTAAACCTATAGACGACGAGAACGCCGCCATCGCTCTGCTTCAGTCGTGGCTCGTTTCCGAAGCGACGGACAGTCCAGAAGAGATTCGTCAAGCGGAAGAAGATTTAGCGGAGTTCCAGCGCAATATGAACGCCGATTTTGAGATTGCGGCGTTGGCGAGAGTAGGAGGAGCCTTTGATTGGCTTGCCGATGAACCCGACCTCTATGACGACGCTTGCGGAGAGCCTATTGGGTGAAGATTGATTGACTGTTTCCCCCCGCTTGACGTTTCAGAAAAAAGAAGTAGGTAGTTTTGAGGTTGTAACGCTAGCCTCGTTAGCGGCAGTGGTTCCCCCTTCCCGTTTCGGGAAGGGGGTTATGGGGCTAGGTTGCATTGCCATTTTCGTGGTAGATTCCCCAAAGACCGACTCCTCTCCCCGTTCCTAAAATTTCCCGATAATCTCCCTTAAACGGGTACAATGAGGTTACAAAGACGTAGGTTACGGACAAAGAGAGTGAGTCCGCTTCGCTTCCACAGAAACTACTAGGAGGAACGTATGGAGATAGGAATCGTTGGACTTGGGCGCATGGGCGGCAACATGGCGGAGCGTTTGACAATCGCTGGACATCGTGTAGTGGGTTGCGACCCCTCTCCGCAAGCACGCGACCGCGTGGCGAACATCGGCGCGACAGGCGTGAGTTCCTACGCCGAGCTTGTGGGCGCGTTGGAGCAGTCGCCGCGTGTCGTCTGGGTGATGGTTCCCGCAGGCGCGATAACCGAGCAAGCCCTTACCGAAATCACCGACCTGCTTTCGCCTGGAGATATTATTATTGACGGCGGAAACTCGAAGTACACTGATACGATTCGCCACCACGATACAACGCAAGCACAGGGTAAACGGTTCCTAGATGTGGGAACCTCTGGCGGAATTTGGGGGCTTCAAGAGGGATACTGCCTCATGGTTGGCGGTGAGAAGGAGACGTATGAGGTAGTGGAGCCGCTCCTAGCCTCTCTCGCGCAGGAGGGCGGTCTGCTCTATGTGGGGGGCGCGGGCGCGGGGCACTACGTGAAGATGGTGCATAACGGTATTGAGTACGCGCTTATGCAGTCCTACGCGGAGGGCTTCGAGATGATGAAGAGTTCGCCCTACCCTAACCTCGACCTGCCTGCGATATGCGACCTCTGGAATCATGGAAGCGTCGTGCGTTCGTGGCTACTGGAGTTGGCGGCGGATGCGTTCAAAAAAGACCCCGGTCTGGAAGACATTGAGGACTACGTAGAGGATTCCGGCGAAGGACGCTGGGCAGTGGAGTCTACCATTGAGTACGGCGTTCCTGCCCCAATCATCGCGCTCTCGCTCTATCTGCGATTCCGTTCGCGTCAACACGAAAGCTTCGGCGCAAAGGTTCTCGCCGCGCTACGAAAAGAGTTCGGCGGTCACGCCGTGCGCCCCAAGAAAGACGAATAGGTTCCATGCCCACAGGTATCTCTCTTCCCGAAATTGGATATGAGCAGGCGGAGCCGCAGAGTTATGAGGTATCGCCCTGCGCGTTTGTGCTGTTTGGCGCAACAGGCGACCTTACCCGCCGCAAAATCGTCCCTGCGCTTTTTCGCTTGAAGTTGCAGGGACTCCTACCCGACCCCTTTGTCATCGTCGCTTTTGCCCGCCGCGATAAGAACGACGACAGCTTTCGCGCCGAATCGCGGGAGGCGGTGCGGGCTTTCGCCCCCCATCTACCCGTAGATGGCGCGGAGTGGGATGAGTTCGCGAGCCATATCTACTACCTCCGCTCGACTCTTGACGACTCGGAGGGGTATGACCGCCTCTCAAATCGGCTGACCGAGTTGGACGCGCAGTACAAGATACCGGGCAGCCGCGTCTTCTATCTTGCTACCCCCCCCGAAAACTTCAGCGAGATAATCCATCATCTCGGTGAGGCGGGGCTTAATCGTCCCGGCTCCGAAGAGGGGTGGGCGCGTCTGGTGGTAGAGAAGCCCTTCGGCTACGACCTCGCCTCCGCGAAAGCCCTGAACGCAGAACTCAAAACCTACTTCTCTGAAGACCAGATATATCGTATAGACCACTATCTCGGCAAGGAGACGGTGCAGAATATCCTTGTTTTGCGCTTCGCAAATCAGATTTTTGAGCCGCTTTGGAACGGGCGTTACATCGATAATGTGCAGATAACCGTCGCGGAGACTCTGGGTGTGGAGGGGCGCGGCAACTACTTCGAGCAGTCCGGCATCACCCGTGACATGGTTCAAAATCACGCTATGCAGGTTATGACGCTGATAGCGATGGAGCCGCCCGTCGCCCTAAACGCCGACGCAATTCGCGATGAAAAGGTGAAAGTCCTGAAATCCATACGCCCCTTTACTCCAGAAGACGTGGCGAAATGGACAGTGCGCGGGCAGTACGGCGCGGGGCTGCAGGAGTTTGGAGAGAGTAGGGAAGAGGTGACGGGGTATCGGCAGGAGGAGGGGGTTGACCCCCGTTCGGACACGGAGACTTTCGCAGCGTTTCGGTTTAGCATTGAGAACTGGAGATGGGCAGGGGTTCCGTTCTACGTTCAGGCGGGTAAACGGCTTCCGCGCCGCGTGACCGAGGTGCAGATACAGTTCAAGGCGATACCCGACATTCTCTTTGCACGGCAGAACTGGTCGGCGATACAGCCCAACCGCCTCGTGATTCGGATTCAGCCAGACGAAGGCGCGTATATGGAGATAACCTCCAAAGCCCCGGGAGCGCAGTTCAAAGCGCAACCCGTTCGCATGGATTTCCGCTACGGAGCGAGTTTTGATACGCCCATCAGCGACGCTTACGAGCGCCTGATTTACGACACTGTGCGCGGTGATGCCTCCCTGTTTGCGCGAGACGATGAGGTTGAGACGGCGTGGGCACTTATATCGCCTATCTTGTCGGCCCCGAACTACGCGGCAGGGACGTGGGGACCCGAAGCGGCGAACAGGCTGCTTACGGGCAAGGCGGCTTGGCATATCCCAGAGTAGAACAAGATTAAATGTGGCGGGTATGAAATGCGGCATTGAATTTTGAAAAGTTACTTGACAGTCTTGATGAGTACTGTTATACTTTTGTAAGTAGGACACCCTTCAACCTGCTGTAGCAAATTTGGCGCATGATTTCGCTCAGTACACCCATCTCTATTTTGGTGAGGAGAAAGAAAATGGTGTCTTCTGCATTCATTGATACAAGGCACAGTGTTGGTATAACTGGTCTTAACGCCCGCCAATCGCGGCAGGGACCAGAGCAGGAGATGTTAAATGCTTTTTTGGATAAGTTCACTGTTCGTGTGCCGAGTGGCTGTAGAGCCACTTTGTTTCATGAGCCGCGTCTAGAATCGGGTTTTCCAGATTTAGTAGTCGTTGTCTGGAAAGTGGCAACAACTGAAAGGTGGCATCACTGCCGCCTCAATCTTCAGCTGATTGACCTGCGTCTACTTCATATGCTCACTTCCGGCTCTCAAAGCATAAAGGATTTGAAATGTCTTTATGGACATAGGCTAGACGACAGCTTGGAGCGTTTACATCAGGCAGATGTGATTAGGCAACGTGGAGCAATAATTAGAGCGCGGGCAGTTTCTAGATTGTACGCAGTACAACACATTTTTGCGAT
>JAPLCR010000322.1:0-1693 GCA_026392135.1 Armatimonadota bacterium | reverse complement strand
AGAGGCTAAAGTGCATGATAGAAATCAAGCAGTAGAGCAAGCATTGTTGAATCGTTGGTTTGCCACTTCGTCTAATATATTGTTGCCTCGTCTGCCCAGTAGCAACCTATTTGTCGCACAGGCGCACTCTCTAGGAATCGGTATTTGGAGTCTAAAAGACACTTGTCTGGATACACGGAATATGGTCGTGCAGTCAAAGCCCGTTTCATATGCCTCATGGCTTTTTAATGAATGGGCATGGAGGTTTACGGTAACAGAATTTACGAATACGAAGGAGTGATAAACGTTGCAACTATCTTGGGTTCAATCTCTTTTTCCTGACCTGTCCAGCATTACCCATATCGGAACGGGAGGGCAGAAGTATGTTTTCTCTGCCTCTCATCCTACAGAAGGTAGGATTGTCCTAAAACTTATACCACCGTTACCCACCGATATTGCCACCCAACGTAATCAGAGGCAAATTGACCGGGAAATATTGGCAGTCGACACAGTTCAGTCATTGCGAGTGCCACGAATTCTTGATTCTGGGAAGGCTATGTCGCTTCAAGGTGAGTATTTTTGGATACGGGAGCAGTTTATTGATGGAGAGTCGTTGCGTAGCAGGTTACAAAGGGGTCCCCTTGTGCCCCAAGAACTGCTGAAAATCGCGCTTCAATTGCTTGAGGCTCTTAGCGATTCTGAACGTGTAAATATTGTGCATCGAGATGTCAAACCCGAAAACATTATGATAGATAGTAGCGGAGACTTCTGGCTGTTAGACTTTGGGATTGCTCGACATTTAACGATGCCCTCTCTCACTGCAACAGCAGAGGCTGGCAAATTCACTTACGGGTATGCCCCTTCCGAACAATTCAACAACATTCGTAATGAGATAGATTCACGAGCTGACCTCTTCGCCCTAGGAGTCACACTTCATGAATGTTGGACTGGCATTCAACCGTTCTGGGATGGAGCGCGAGATCACATGGAAGTCCTACGTAGGGTTGAAAATATGCCACTACAACCCTTTTTAATACCATGCAAAGATCAAACAGGCTTCAAGGATCTCGTAGATGTCATGACGAAAAAACGGGGCGACCTCCGTATTAGAACCGTTTCAGAGGCATTGGCATGGATGCAATCTATTGTAGCGGCTGAACGATCATAACGATGGACGTTTATCCATATGCTGGAATGTACGTGCGTCACAAAAAGAAGTGTATTAACATTCATTGGGGGGAAAGAATGATGGAACTGCATCTCCAATTTGGTTACGGTATGATGGAACATTGTGATTACTTAGTACGAGATTGGGGTGGAGGAACAGTAATCCTGAGCCCCCGCGATCTTACAAATGATCAATTACATCGCCTAGCGACCCGGATTACGTCTCTTCCCAATGGAAGGGTTTTGCTAGATCCTCAGTTTTATATCCCGCGTGCTGACCATCCTCGCTTAACTAAACACAACTATTGGCCAAAAACCTTTCAAACTGGGCGGTTCTTCGCAGGCCCACAACTGAGCGAATTAATTCAGAATCTCCTACGCTTGAACAATAGTTTGAATACAAGAATGTTTATATTGCCTGGTATTTTAGCTGCTCGCATCGATGATGACTGGCTGGATCTACAGCGCACAATTTTAGAGGAGGCACACGCTCAAACCCCCAATATGGAAGTGTACCAAACCATAGCGCTGTCAGAAGAAGCTATAA
>JAPLCR010000529.1 GCA_026392135.1 Armatimonadota bacterium | reverse complement strand
GGGATGCCCGCAGTTTGTTACCCTGCTTCTTGAGTTCGGCGCGAACCCGAACGCCGTCGATGGCGGAGGGCATAGCCCCCTCTACTCCGTGTGTAATGCAACGGAGGGCAGGGCGGACGACAGGGCGGAGGTCGTTCGCCTCCTCGCAGAGAGCGGCGCGGACGTGAACGCCAACGGGGGAGTAAAACGGTGCGCTCCTCTACATACGGCGGCTCGGCGCGGCTCTGTCTTCACCGCAAGCGTGTTACTCGAATACGGCGCGGACATAGAGGCGCGAGATAGCGACGGCGATACTCCCCTGCGTCGCGCCATAAACTGCGGTAAGCCAGAGGTAGCGGAGTTTCTGCTTTCGCGGGGCGCGGAGTTGCGTTCCAAAGGAAGCGGAGGGCTGGAAGCGTGGCAAGCGGTGCGAACCGCGAAGATGAAACAGGTTTTGCAGAACTATCTCACGCAAATAGAGCAAGAACCGCCTCCTGAGTTGTGAATAGTCAGGGGAGCCCTAGTAACACCCTTGAACAGCAGGAGGAGTCGACCTAACCCTAACATGACCTAACCCTCAACTAGAAACACGCTTTCTGCAAAACAGACAGCCCTCCGCGTTACTGGCGCGGGGGGCTTCATTTTGCCGTCACCCAAGTTTTTTGGGGTCATTTCCCGCGTTCGTCTGCTATACTCTCCTTAGAGTCGCTGGGGGCGAGACGCTCTCTCGAGCTCTAAGTACACCATTTCGTGATGAACAAGGAGCATTTTTATATTGAAACACCTATTAAGGGTTAGGGCGGTCGCGCTTTTCGCTCTGCTACTGCTACTCGCACAGGCGACGGCGGGAGCGCAGAATAAGGTGAAGTCGTGGGGATACAACGCCTACGGCGAACTGGGAGACGGAACCAATAACAACAGTAACACTCCTGTTCAGGTCTCCGGGCTAACAGGCGTAACGCAGGTGGCGGCAGGTAAAAATCACTCTCTGGCGATGAAATCGGATGGAACCGTATGGGCGTGGGGATTCAACGGCTACGGCGAACTGGGAGACGGAACCAGTAGCAACAGTAACACTCCTGTTCAAGTATCCGGGCTAACCGGCGTGGTTCAGGTGGCGGGAGGGTTCTATCACTCTCTCGCAGTAAAATCGGATGGAACCGTATGGGCGTGGGGACAAAACGACTCGGCGCAACTGGGAGACGGAACCAAAATCAATAGAGCCACCCCTGTTCAGGTATTCGGGCTTACAGGAGTGGTTCAGGTTGCAGGGGGGTGGTTTCACTCTCTCGCAGTAAAATCGGATGGAACTGTCTGGGCGTGGGGATCCAATAGGGACGGTCGGTTGGGAGACGGAACCAAAATCAATAGAGCCACTCCTGTTCAGGTATTCGGGCTTACAGGCGCGATGCAGGTGGCGGCAGGAGAGAGCTACTCTCTCGCATTGAAGTCAGATGGAACTGCCTGGGCATGGGGATACAACGCCTTCGGTGAACTGGGAGATGGAACCAATAACAACAGTAGAATCAAGCCCGTTCAGGTATCTGGGCTAACCGGAGCGACGCAGGTGGCGGCAGGGGGGTATCACGCTCTCGCAGTAAAATCGGATGGAACCGTATGGGCGTGGGGATTCAATGCCTGGGGACAACTGGGAGACGGAACCAATGATGATAGAAGTACACCCGTTCAGGTATCCAATCTTACAGGCGTAACGCAGGTGGCGGGATCCAACCTCTCCTCGGTTGCGGTGAAATCGGATGGAACCGCATGGGCATGGGGAGATGACGAGTATGGTCAACTCGGAGACGGAACCAATAGTGATAGAAATACACCCGTTCAGGTATCCAATCTCACGACGGTAACGCAGGTGGCGGCAGGCACTAACTTCTCTCTGGCATTGTATCGTATTTTGGAGACCACCGCTATCACTGTAAAGGACACTGCGTCCGTTTACGGCAAGTTCACCCTTGTCGCCGTCCTCAACGACGCGAGCAATAAAGGGGTCGAAGGTAAGTCCATCGCCTTCAAGGTGGATGGAACCGATGCCGGAAGTGCTACCACCACCTCTACGGGAAAAACGAGCCATACGGTGGACAACTCAACCGACTTCGGCGTGGGGACGCACACCTTCACCGCCACCTTCGCAGGGGATAGCGACTACAAGACCTCCACCGCATCCGCTACGCTCACCATAACGAAAGCCGACACCTCAACGGCGATGGGCTCTTTTGCAGGTAGTCTCGGCTCTACGCAGAATATCGTCGCAAGCCTCAGAAGAACAAGCGACAAAGCCCTCCTCGTCAATACCAAACTCACCTTCAAGGTGGATGGAACCAGCATTGGAACCGCGACAACCGACGGAACGGGCAAAGCCACTCGCGCCTACAAAATTGTCGGCTTGACCGTCGGAGCGCACACCCTGAAGGCAGAGTATGCGGGGAACGCTAACCAAAAGGCATCCAGCGTAACCTCCACCCTCACCGTGAACAAGTCGGAATCGCAGAGCTACATCGCTTCCTACACCAATAGCCTTGGGGAGACGCGGAACCTGACCGCCTCTCTGAAGCGTAAGACCGACAAACTCGCTCTCGCGGGACGCACAATGACCTTTAAGATAGACAGTGTAGTGGTGGGTACAGCGGTTACGGATGCGTCTGGTAACGCGAAACTGGCGTACAGTGTGGTGGGGCTGAGCGTGGGAGCGCACCCCCTGACTGCGGAGTTTGCAGGGGATGCAGACTACGAACCCACTACTGCGGCGAGTACGCTTACCCTTATTAAGGGTGAGACGAAACTGGGAGCGAACGCGAGTTCCGGTGCAATTGGGGAGACGGTGAAACTTACCGCCACCCTGTCTCGCTCTACGGACAACATGAAGCTCGCTGGTAAGACGGTGAAGTTCAAGTTGGGTAGCCTTCAGTTGGGAACGGCGGTGACGGATGCAATGGGGAAGGTAGAGATGTCTTACCTTCTCGATGAGCGGCTTCCTGCCGGTGACGTGACTCTGACGACATCGTTTGCAGGGGATGACGACTACGTCTCCTCTACCGGAAGCGATGTGTTGACGATAAGCAAGGCGAAGTCGAGGTTGACTACGAAGAGTGCGGAGGGGTTGCGGGGAGCGACCATAACATTGACCGCGACGTTGACTCGTGTTAGCGACGGTGGTTTCCTAGGAGGTCGAGTGGTTCGTTTCCAGCTAGACGGAGTGGACATCGGTTCGTCTACGACGGATGCAAACGGTGTAGCGAACATGAGATATACTATCTCTTCAACAGCCAGTCTGGGCAGTCACCCCAAGTCGGTCATTTTCGATGGCGACAACTACTATTTGGGCTATACAGGAGGTGGAACCACCCTCACTGTGAAGTAGACCAGGAGTTGTGAAACGAAACAGCCCTTCGCGCCTCTCTGCGCGGAGGGCTGTTTCGCTACGCAGAGCATTCGGTTTGTGAGCGGAGTCGGAAAGGGAGGCTTTATTGCGTCGGAAGGTTCTTGCAAATAGAGCAGGAAAACAGAGCGAGCGTTGTGAATAACGAGAGTGTTACGAAATAACCACTTATCAGGGAAGGCAACAGGATGCGTCGTCGCCACTTCACCCCGCTACTACTCGCTCTCCTCCTCATTGTTGGGCGGAGAGGTTACGCGCAGGACAAAACCGACCTCTTCGAGACGAAGGTTCGCCCTCTCCTCTTGAAGCAGTGTTCCGCCTGCCACGGGAACGCCCAACAACTCGGAGGGTTACGCCTCGACACGCGAGAAGGCTTCCTCAAAGGCGGGGCGCACGGTAGCGTCGTCGTCCCCAATCAGCTAGATAAAAGCCTCCTCATTCAAGCCGTGCGATACGCTGGAAACCTCAAGATGCCCCCGGCGGGACGACTTTCCAATGAGCAGATCGCCACGCTTGAACAGTGGGTGAAGAGCGGAGGCGAGTTCCCGCAATCGTCAAAAAAGATGCTCGCCCCCATCGCACTTTGGGCACTCGAACCAATCCGAAAGACGACTCCACCCCGTGTTGCGCTCCCCGCTTGGAACCGCAATCCAATAGACGCTTTCATTCTCAAAACCTTGACGAACAAGGGAATGCGCCCTGCGCCTCCCGCCGATAGACGCTCCCTTCTACGCCGCCTCACCTTCGATTTAATCGGCACGCCCCCATCGCCGGAGGAGATAGCCGCTTTTATCGCCGATAAGTCTCCGAACGCTTATGAAAGGCGTGTGGACGCGCTCCTTGCCTCCAAACACTATGGCGAGAGGTGGGCGCGATACTGGCTGGATGTGGCGCGTTATGCCGATAGTAACGGCTATGAGCGCGACGCTTCTAAGCCCTACTCGTGGAAGTATCGCGACTACGTAATACAGGCACTAAACGAGGATATGCCCTACAATCGCTTTATTACGGAGCAGTTGGCGGGAGACGAACTGCCAGACCGCTCGGAAAAGACCGTAACCGCGACGGGCTTTCTACGATTGGGAACATGGGACGATGAGCCGAACGATGCGCTGCAGTACCGCTACGAACGTCTCGACGACGTAGTACATACGACCTCCGTTGCGCTTATTGGGTTGACAATTCGTTGCGCCCGATGTCACGACCACAAGTACGACCCCATCCTTCAAAAAGACTACTACGCCTTTGCGAGTATGTTCTACGGGGGCTACTTCGACCCAGGCGACGGCAAACTGATGGGAGGTCCCCCCGAGGACAAGTTAGGCTACCCCGTGTTAGGATTCACCGATTCGGGGCGCAGTGCCAGACCTCTACACCTCCTCATAAGCGGCGACCCGCGCAACGAAAGTGCCGTCGTTCCTCCGGGCTTTCCATCCTTCCTCCCATCGCTCCAACGCGAAGTGATTCCCGCACCGGAAGGTAGCCCCACGACCCGCAGAAGACTCCAACTCGCCAACTGGATAACCGACCCGCGCAACCCGCTCACGGCGCGAGTCTTCGTCAATCGGATATGGAAGTATCATTTTGGGCAGGGGCTAGTTCGCACTCCCAATAACTTTGGGATTAAGGGAAGCCCTCCCACGCACCCCGAACTGCTGGACTATCTCGCCTCCGACTTTGTGCAGGGTGGATGGAAAATTAAGCGTCTGCATCGCCTTATGGTGATGTCGGAGGCTTATAAAATGTCGTCGCTTCACCCGAACGAGGCACGTTTCCGCCAGAAAGATTCGCTCAACCTCGCCCTCTGGAAGTTCCCGCGTCAACGCCTCGATAGCGACGCGCTTCGCGACTCTCTGCTTACCGTAAGCGGCGCAATAAATCCTAAAATGGGCGGGGAGGGCTTTGTACCAAGCGTAACGCGAGAGGCACTAGAGGGGTTGAGCAGGAAGGGCGCGGAGTGGAACCCCTCCAACCTAGAGGAGCAGAGTCGCCGTAGCATCTATATGTATCTCAAACGCGCCCTAATAATGCCTTTCATGACTGTTTTCGATTTTGGTGATACGACTCAATCGCTAGAGCAGAGAGACGTGACCACCGTGCCGCTACAGGCTCTCGCCCTCCTGAATAACCCCTTCATGCAGGGGCAGAGCGAAGCGTTTGCGCGGCGCGTGGAGCGGGAATCGGGAACAGACCCGCAGAGGCAGGTCGAGCGGGTATGGCGACTCGCGCT
>JAPLCR010000126.1:8893-10251 GCA_026392135.1 Armatimonadota bacterium | reverse complement strand
CTATCTACACTTGCATTCCGACGCGAACAGACCCTACTCTTGCTCCAGAAGGGCACGACGTTCTGTACATCCTTGTTCCTTGTCCACACTTGGGAGGTGAGGTAGATTGGGAGGAAGAGGCTCCCAAACTACGAGAGAAAGTTCTGGACAAGCTAGAGAGGGCAGGTATGAAAAACCTCAGAAGTAAAATTGTTTTTGAGCGTCAGTTTAACCCAAACGACTTTGCACGGCACTACGGCTGTTTTAAGGGTTCCGCTTTTGGACTAGCACCGCTTTTCTTTCAGTCTGCCTGCTTTCGCCCGCAGATGCGCTCTGAAGACGTAGAAGGGCTGTATTTTACAGGGGCAGGTACACACCCTGGAGGCGGGGTTCCCATTGTACTGACATCAGGTCGGCTTGCGGCAGAGACTATTGCCGGAGACCGTTCGCGACTTCTACGCTAGAGAGGTGTGTTTTCAGTACTATGGCAATACAAATTCCCGCCCGTGAGAAGCGTGTCGTGTCGCGCAGTCCTATCACGGAAGAGGTGCTTGCAGAGTGTGTGGTAGACAGTTGCACGCAGGTCTTTGAAAAGGTGAATCGCTCCAGAGCCGCTAGCGAACTTTGGCGAAACACTCCACTACACGAGAGGCTTACTTACTTTGTCAGGTTACGCTCTACTCTTGCGGAACGAGCTGAATCGGTAGCCCGTGTCCTATCTGCAGAGACGGGCAGACCACTACAGGAGAGCCTTGGGGCAGAAGTTCTGCCGACACTTCATAACCTAGAATTTTTAATACAGAACGCAGGGCGGATTTTGCGTTCTGTGCGGCTTCCTCAAAGGCGAGGGGAAGTTTTCGCGTCTCCCTACGGTGTTATTGGCTCTATTGGGACGTGGAACTACCCCCTGTTTTTGAATCTAGTTCCTCTCTGTCAGGCACTCGCGGTAGGCAATACAGTGGTATGGAAGCCTTCGGAGTATGCTCTTTATACTGCCGCTACTACTATAGACCTCTTTGAATCTATTGGGTTGCCGCAAGACGTTCTTCAAACAGTGTGGGGTGATGGGCAGGCAGGCAGTTATTTGGCGCAAGCGGGATGCGATAAGTATGCTTTTGTGGGGAGCGCCCGCACAGGAAGGGCAATACTTTCAGAACTCGCGGTTCAAGGCAAGCCCTCCGTGATGGAGCTATCTGGGAATGATGCCTCCATTGTTTGTAAAGACGCGCCCCTTGAGGCTGCGGCAAGGTCGTTGATATGGGGGAGGGTGTGTAATGCCGGGCAGAGTTGTGTTGCGCCACAGCGTGTCTATGTTATTGCTGAGGTATACGAGGCATTTCTGGAACAGTGTGCAAAGCATATTACACAGTTGCGTCTCC
>JAPLCR010000126.1:0-8863 GCA_026392135.1 Armatimonadota bacterium | reverse complement strand
GACTCCTCTACGTACCGCTGTTGCGCGAGAGAGGTGTCACAGGCTGGTAGACAGCGCGTTGACGCAGGGGGCGAGGCTACTGCACGGCGGCGCGTTTGACCTTTCAAGAGGAGGGTATTACTATCTACCAACGCTTCTCGCCGACTGTCGAGAGGATATGGAGATTGTAGCCGAGGAGGTTTTTGCGCCTGTTGTGTGTGTGTGCAGAGTAGCGGATGAGAGTGAGGCTATTTGTAGAGCGAACTCCACCGATTTTGGCTTAGGCGCGTCGGTATGGACACAAGACCTATCTTCAGGAAGGCGTATTGCAAGTGAACTTCAGGTTGGGCTGGTCTCCATTAATAGTGTGCTTTTGGATGCCGCAGACCCTACAGTGTCGTTTGGGGGAGTGAGTGCGAGCGGTTTTGGGAAACAGAGAGGGGAGCTTGGACTGGAAGAGTTTATTGTGAGGAAGGCAGTAGTGGCACATTCAGCGCAGGGTGTGAGGCGACACCATTTCCCCTATCTGCTCGCAACAGAGGGGGTACTCAAGGGAATTATTACCCTCCGCTCCCGCGGGGGGTGGCGAACCATTCCAGAGCTGCTTCGCTCTGCAAACAGGTGGCGAGAAGAGATGAAGGCGTTTCAAGAAAAGGCGTAGTGCTCTCCGCCCTTTTTCTCCTTATTGGAGAGGAGAGGTAAGGTTCAAACGCCCTTGAGTAGTTACGAAAAGGAGAAAATGACGATGAGGGTACACATAGTAGGCGGAGGGTTGGCAGGACTTGCGTCCGCCATTCGACTAGCAGGCGAGGGGCATAAGGTCTCTATCTTTGAGAAGAACAGCCATCTGGGGGGCAAGATGAACCTCTGGCAGTCCGAGGGCTATACCTTCGATATGGGCCCGACCATCATCACTATGCCCGCCGTTCTTGAGCGCCTTTTCGCAAGCGTTGGCAGGCGCATGAGCGACTACCTTCAGATGGTCTCTCTCGACCCACAGTGGCGGACGCTATTTGCCGATGGCAGTCAATTTGACCTTTATAGTTCGTTGGAGGGCGCGGTTGCAGAGATGGCGAAGTTTGCGCCGGAAGAGATGGCGAACTACCTTCAGTTTCTCAGTTACTCGCATAAGATGTACGATATTTCGGATAAGTGGTTCTTCTGGAAACCGTGGGGATCGCTGACAGATGTGATGAAAGCCGGAACGATGGGAC
This sequence comes from Armatimonadota bacterium, assembly GCA_026392135.1. Classification (GTDB taxonomy): domain Bacteria; phylum Armatimonadota; class Chthonomonadetes; order Chthonomonadales; family Chthonomonadaceae; genus CAIJLM01. The sequence goes on along the minus strand of JAPLCR010000126.1, from coordinate 7,670 downwards.
CACAGAGTCTCTCTCTCGCCGTCTCAATCGACCCGATGACCTCTATGCACCAGGCTATTCAGAAGCATTTCAAAGACCCACGCCTTGCCCAACTTTTTGAGCATTTCGTACAGTATGTCGGCTCATCGCCTTTCATCGCTCCTGCGATACTCTGCCTCATTCCATGGGTGCAGATAGGCTACGGCTGTTGGTATCCCATGGGCGGCACGGGAGCCATTGCACGCGCTCTCACAAAGCTCTGCGATGAGTTGGGGGTAGAGGTGTACACCGACACCGCTGTAGAGAAGATTGAAGTGTCTAACGGCAAAGTGATGGGCATTATCACGAACGGAGGTCAACTCTATCCGGCAGAGGCAGTGGTGGCAAATTCTGATATTGTGTACACTTTTCGAGATCTGCTTCCGGGCAAAGATTCGGAGCAGTATCTACAGAAGAACGCCGCGAAACTAGAGCCTGCCTGCTCTGGCGTAGTTCTCTACTTAGGGTGTAAAAAACGATTCCCGAACCTGCTTCATCACGACTTTATGTTCTCGGCAGATTCTGATGCAGAGTTTCGCGATATCTACGAGCGCCACATTCCCCATCATGACCCTACTATCTACCTTGCGGTTCCTTCTCGCACAGACCCTAGTGTTGCCCCTCCAGACTGTGAAGCGGTGTATGCGCTCGTTCATACGCCCTATATCTCTTCAGAGTATAACTGGGAGAAGAACGCAAAAGCGTATCGCGACACTATTGTCAAGAAGATGGAGCGGTGCGGAATGGAGGGCTTGAGCGACTCTATCGAAACTGAGCGAATGATAACGCCCGTAGACTTAGAGAAGCTCTACTGGGTAAATAGAGGCGCGATATATGGTGTGGTCACAAAGCGCGGGTTAACATCTGCCTTTAAGACAGGTAACCGAAGCCCACACATCTCCGGACTCTATTTTGCGGGCGGCAGCGTCAATCCGGGGGCAGGAGTTCCCATGGTCTTGATGTCGGGGCAGGTGGCAGCAGAGTGTGTTCTTGAGGATGTGATGGCGAAGACAGCTACTCTTGCGGCGGCACGGTAATAAGATGATAGAGGCGCACAAATCGGTTTTGATAGAGCGGGCATTTCGTATCTACAATCGCCAATATCTGACGCGAAACTTTCATCGCGTACATCTCGATGGTGATTTATCGGGATTGAGAGGGGATGGCACTACTCCCCTGCTTGTGTGCGTGAATCATAGTAGTTGGTGGGATCTGCTTTTGGGCTGCCGACTGGTGGAGGCACTACCAGAGTGGAATATATATACAGCGATGGACGAGGCTCAACTTGAACGGTATCGGTTCTTCGCTAAGATGGGAGTTATCGGCGTGGATAGAGGCTCTCTGCATGGAGTAAAGGAGTTTACATCCTACTGCAAACAGCTTTTGGAGACACCTACTCGCTCACTTTGGCTGACTCCTCAAGGCGACTTTGTGTCAAGCTCTGTTCGTCCTATCCATTTCCAACCGGGTATAGGCGTAATTGCTCAGGCACTGCGTCAATTCTATATCACGACAGTGGCGTTCGACTATGAGTTCTGGTCGGAGAGTCGCCCAGAGGCGTTTATCTCTGTGCGTCCCATGGAGCGTGTCGTTGTGGACTCCTCTTTCAATCGACGTGAGTTCGTTCACGCGATGGAACGCAAAATGGAGACACACCTAGACGAATTGACGGCTCTGCGGACTCACCGTGATCCTAAACTCTTTACCACGTTATCACATCATCGTGCGTCCATCAGCATACCATACGACGCTGCCCGCCGCGTAGGCGCATGGGTGCAAGGAAAGCCTTTCACTCAGGCGCATACAGATGAAATCACCCCGCGATGGCGCGAACGAAAAGCAAAGTAGAGACCCGTATGCTATACTATCAAATAGGAATAATGTTGTCGTTAGTCGCCTTTGTAGGGTTGGTTTTGAGGAATCTTCGTGTGTACTGCAAGCCGTCCTCTCAAATGCCCCAAGAGAGTCCTTTTATCTCCATCTGCATTCCTGCGCGTAACGAAGAGGCGAATATCGAGCAGTGCGTGCAGAGTATTCTTGCTCAGGTCTACACTAATTTTGAACTGCTGGTAATGTATGACTGCTCCGAAGACGCTACAGCAGACATTGTGCGTGCGCTAGCGGCGCGAGATGGGCGCATTCGACTTCTGAAGGGTAGACCAATAGAGTTGGGGTGGGCAGGAAAGTGTCATGCTTGTAGTCAGTTAGCAGGGTTGGCTCAGGGAGAGTATCTGCTGTTTATGGACGCAGATACACGGGCAGAACCTGCTCTTGTAGGCTCTGCTATGGCTCTGATTGAGCAGACGAAGGCAGATATGGTCAGTGCGTTTCCCTACCAGGTGACAGGGACGTTCTGGGAAAGAGTCGTACTGCCGATGTTGCAGTTTCTCATTACGACTTTACTGCCGATACATCTGGTTTGGGAGTCGCCTTCCCCTGCGTTCTGTGCGGCGTGTGGGCAGTTTGAACTGTTCCGTAGGGAGTGGTATGAGCGTATTGGCGGGCACGCAGGGGTGAGAGCTTCTTTCCATGACGGACTACTCTTGGCGCGGAAAGTGAAAGCATCGGGTGGTACATTACGGTTATTTGACGCTACTGAACTACTGAGATGCCGAATGTACGAAGGGGGTAGGGCAGTCTGGAATGGGTTTACCCGCAACGCCTATGAGGGGCTAGGCTCTTTTGGGGTTTTGTTGGGAATGACTTGGGCTTTGGGAAGCCTTTTTCTTGCGCCATACATTTTCTTTATGCTTGGGCTATGGACGCATAGTGGCTGGACTGTCTTGTGTGTGGTTCAGATTCTGCTTACGTTGGCTATTCGAGTGATTCAGGCGCGTCGTTTTGGTCATACCGCTACTATTCCACTCCTTCCACTCGCTATAGCCGCTCTCATAGTTATTCAGTGGGGTAGTCTTTTCCGAAAAGGGCAGTTGCAGTCTTGGAAGGGACGCTCGTACCGTCCTTTATAGGCGTTTAGGCAGCTTTGACTTTAGCTTCGACGTGTCGTGAACTGTCGAACGACAGCATTGAGTGAAAGAGGAGAACGATTGGAGATTCAACCGCGCATTTTAGTTACAGGAGCGACGGGTTACGTTGGTGGACGACTAGTCCCTCTACTGCTTCAAAAAGGCTACCGCGTACGCTGTATGGCACGTGACCCACGTAAATTGATGGGGCGTTGGGATAGTGATATTCAGTATGCTGGGCAGCTAGAGGTAGTCGCGGGCAACGTGTTAAAGCCGGAGACGGTTTCGGGCACTAAAAGATGTAGACACTGCCTATTTCCTTATCCATTCTATGGGCGATGGCGAAAAAGGGTTTGTAGAGCGTGAAAAGCAGAGTGCTGAGAAGTTCGCTCGTGCTGCCAGCGATCAGGGCATTCAGCGTATTATCTATCTCGGCGGGCTTGGGCAACGCAATACAGAGACCTCTGCACATATCGCCAGCCGTCACCAAACAGGGGACGTATTACGAAGCGGGACTGTTCCCGTTACGGAGTTGCGTGCAGCAATGATAGTTGGTTCAGGCAGTGCCTCGTTCGAAATGCTTCGGCATCTTACTGAGAAGCTACCTATTATGATCTGCCCACGCTGGATTGAAACCCGTACACAACCAATCTACATCGATGATGTTTTGGCATACCTGATAGCCGCTCTTGAAACCCCAGAAACAGCTGGGCGTATCCTCGATATTGGCGGTCCCGATGTCGTCAATTATCGGCAGATGATGCTGACCTACGCGGCGGTAAAATCCCTTCGCCGTATTATTATAACCGTTCCTGTTCTGACCCCGCGCCTTTCAGCCTACTGGGTCAATCTGGTAACGCCTATTCCTGCCTCTATTGCGTTCCCACTCATTGAGGGGTTGAAAACAGAGATGGTCTGCGAAAATGATGAGGCGAATCGCCTAATGCCGATACCACTCACGCCATTTCGAGAGGCAGTGGAGCGTACTATTCGAGCGACACAAGATTTGGAGATCCCTACTCGGTGGACAGGAGCGCAACTAGGAGCCGTTCCCCGATATGTAGACCCTAATACCCTTCCCACACACGGTCTACTTTTGGATAGGAAGGTGATAGTGACCTCTGCCTCCGCGCAAGCACTACACCTTGCTACCGCGCGTATTGGCGGGGCAGTAGGGTGGTATTATGGCGACTGGCTTTGGATGATTCGAGGCGTGATAGACCAGATTCTAGGCGGAGTAGGTTTGAGGCGCGGGCGAAGGCACCCTGAACAGATCGCTGTCGGTGACGCGATTGACTTTTGGCGAGTGGAGGAGTTTTCGGCGAATAGGATGCGTCTTAGGGCAGAGATGATGGTTCCGGGTAGGGCGTGGTTGCAGTTTGACATAGAGGAGATGCCCGATGGCAAATGCTCCTTCATTCAGACAGCTTACTTTCAGCCCGCGCCTTTCTGGGGGCAACTCTACTGGTACGCGCTAATGCCTATTCACCTCTTTGTGTTTCATGGAATGATTCACGGTATTGTTGGTTGGGCGAGCCGGTATGAGGCAGAAAAATAGAGCGAAGAGGCATCTCTTTAATCTAATGAAGAAGTCTTCGTGTAGAGATACCTACTCTTAGATAGTATCTACTCTCTGGTAACGGTTAGCCCAAAGTACTCCCAAAGTAACTTTTCAAACTCCGATTCGCTTCCGCTCTCCAAAACGCGCTCCTCTCTCTCCCATCCCTTCCATTTTAGAAAACGCCGACCATAGAGCATAATACGCCCTTGCTCCGTCACCCTCGAACAGATCCTGTCTTGCGTAAAGCGCGATTGAGGGGATGTCCACTTATAGTCGCACATTGGCTGGAAGTCGGTCAGTTTTCTAGGACACTCCGTAAACTGATACTGAGGCACTTGGTCTCCCTCTGCTCCCTCCAGCAGAAGTAGGTAGCCTCCGTTATATGGAATTACTTGGTAGTTTCGTCCTGCGTCCGCTTGCGAGGTTTCGCAGTGGAGGCATAGAGGCTGATGGAACCAACGCGCATTGCCCACATCGGCAATCCACTTCTCCTCAAGCGAGACGATAAGAAGTGCGTGGTCAAACTCTTCTCCTACTGTGCCGTCGGCTTGGTGAATACGCGCAGAGACTATTTCGCAGGAGAAACCCATTTTTCTCAGTAGGCAGGCGAACAGACCGTTTAGCTCATAACAGAACCCACCGCGCTTCCGCAGTATCATCTTCTCAAAGAGAGCCTCCGGCTCCAAGTTACAAGAAAGCCCCTGCATAATATCGAGGTTCTCATAAGGAATATGCTTTAAGTGGAGAGAGTGCAGGGCTTTCAGCGTTGCAAGATTCGGTTGGATATCTCCCTCGTAGTGGAGGCGATGTAGGTAAGCATTGAGGTCAAACATGGACGACTCTTACTCCTGATGCTCTCCCTCTCCAAAATGTGAGGGAGATGCTGTCGTTACAATCTCTAACGAGAGTGGGCGAGGGCATACGCGATTCAACAGCCTAGGTATTACCCGCAATCGGCTTATGCGCGTTCGCGCAGCGCAGTAGGTAGAGGTATTCAAGGGCAGAGGCTATGCTAAAAGCGATAGCCGCCACCCACATTCCAGGCAGTTTGAGCGCGACTCCGATCACAAGGAGCGTAATATGCCCTGTAAGGTTAATCCCCATACCCCTGTAGACAGCCTTTGTCATTCCTTGATGAACGAGCAGTCCCCGTGCCCAGGAACTTAGTGATGTAAACAGGGGCATTAGGAAGCCTATCGTTACGCCTACAAAGACGTAGGACTGTAGGTCAAGCGAGAGGCGCAGTACCTTATTCGTGTAGAGCGAGAGCAGAGGGGTTAACACGACAAAAAGAGTGAAGGCACTGGTCGTCCAGCCGACTAATGAGGCGAAGCGCCGTAATGTGGGACGCGCCTCCTCATTTCCGGCTTGCGCTATCGTAATCTCTTGTAGTGAAAAGCCCCAGCCTCGAATAACAAGCAGTACCATGTATACGACGGGCCACGCCGCGAGGGTTTTATCTCGAAAGACGAGGCGTGCAAGCGCGGAGGCGGTGAGCGGCTGTGCCAGAAGCGTGAGTAGGGTTGTCGCCGCGAGGGGAAGGTGGAATTGCCAGATAGCCCGCGCCGTCAAAGGCTCTTTGCGTTTTGGAAGATAGGGAATCTCTGCGCGAAGTAGCGGCAAGGCGAAGAGAGTTATCGCAATGGCTTCTGTAATAACTGCGACCTCCACTGTCCATGCCGCAACCTGTGCTCCCGGTATCTTCCCCCAGTACAGTAAGCCGTAGCCTGTGATGATCGCTGAGGCAAGCCGAATTCCTGTTCCGACAGAGACCTTTCGCGTCTGCTTGTAGCGCACCAACACTCCTTGGTAGAAGCGCCGCCATGCGATAGCACCTGCCCAGAAGAGCATAATACGGAGGGGGATACGTGCCGCTTCGATAATCTCATGCGGCTGCCCCATGAGTTTGGACGCGACGAAGTCGAAAAGGGGTGTGAAGGCGACCAGCCCGCTGACTACAGTACACCATACGGCGAGTTGTATTGTGAAGCGGCGAAGGGCGTAGTATGCCTGCTCGCTATCCACCAGCGCAATCGCGGTGGAGATGAGCATAATGACAGGGCTTTCGATGATGAGAGAGATGGAGAAGGTTAAGCCAAACGCAGCCAAGTTTAGTGCTGTGTGCGGCAGCCGCCCCATAACCGATTGAATTGCAGGACCCTCTAACATCATCAACTCGAAACTTATTGCGAGGGGGAGCCATAGCCGAACGAGTGTGGAGAGGCGCATTCCGGTCTTTCTGGAGGGCGCAACATTACGCCTCAAGGTTCTCAGACAGGAACTTAGAAGCCGTCTGGTATCCTACATTATAACCCAAATGGGGGTGAGGCGTGAAAAAGGCTTTACAAGTCAGGAAATAACGTCTCCCAATCGGGGCGCTGGTTTTCGAAGTTATGCGATGTGACATGAGAATCCACAAACGCTCGGATGTTCTGCGCTTCCGCCCTGTCTCCGACAAACTGATACGCCTGAATCAGAGCCAGCTGCCCTGAAAACAGGCTTGGTGCAAGTCGCTGGGGTAGCGTTGCACCATTGCGCGTTGCGGGCTATCCAATCCGACCTGTCACCTTTCGCTACAAGACCGCTGACGAGACGGGCGCTCACCCCATGCAGTACGGGCTTATCGCGGAAGAGGTAGCGAAAGTCTTCCCTGACCTCGTTCAGTACGACAAGCAAGGCAAGCCCTTCACCATCTACTACCACCTCCTCACTCCCATGATACTCAATGAGCTTCAGAAAGAACACAAGCGAGTAGAGAGCGTTCAAGCAGGCTACAAGTCTGTTGTTGCTACGCAGAATGCCAAAATTGCTACACTGACAGCAGAACTCGCACAACAGAAGAGGCTACTAACTCAATTGGCGGCGTATGTTCAGAACGGTAAGAGCAACGCTCCCATCCAGAAAGTCAACATCGTTCAACACTAGGGAATGATAGACTAGGAGACGACAAGCCCCGCAGAAGCCACAACAGAGCCGATGCGGGGCTTTTTTGTGTTGCGGGTGTGTAATATTTTTAAGCACTCGAAAAAAGAGTCATTTTGCGAGTGTTTGTTGAATCCTACTTGAAATGTCTTTCAGGAGGGTTCCTTTCATGCCTACCGAGCCTAGCATCGCCTCTGACGAGG
>JAPLCR010000395.1 GCA_026392135.1 Armatimonadota bacterium | reverse complement strand
TAGAACCAGTTAGTACTAAACACTGCATTCGAGAACCCTAATGTCCAACCGAGAGAAAATACTTTGCTGTGCGACGGAGCTATTTTTCCGCAATGGCTACCAGCAAACGAGTGTTGACGATATACTCGCCACCTGTGGTGTAGCAAAGAGCAACTTCTACTACCACTTCAAGACCAAGGAAGAGGTCGCATTTGCCGCGCTAGATGCAAAGTTTGAGGAGTATGAGGCACTCATGCGCTGTTCCCTCAGCGATGAGTCTGCACCGCCCTCCAAGCGTATCGAAATGTTTTTCGCAGGGCTTTGCGAAATGCAAAAGGATATGTATCAGTACTCTGGTTGCCCCTTCGGAAATTTCGCGGCAGGGCTTGCCGATAGCGATTGTGAACAGAGTGAACGCTTCAGAATACGCCTCTCGTACTTCTTTCGCCGCATTGAAGGCTACCTACACGCTTGCCTTTTACAGGGCGTATCAGAAGGTAAATTTCGAGATGACGTGGCACCATTAGAACTTGCTCAACACATTATCGCGTGCATTCAAGGCTCTTTAATACTCGCGAAGACGTTTCGGAACAGTCAAACCCTGAAAGTTGGGCTTGCGACAGCAAGAAAACTTATCGAAAGACCAGTGTAGGTTTAGAAACTTTCGCACCTACTGCCCGTCTAAATGTATGAACGAAAAGCCTGCTAGCGTAAGGTAGGTCGGAATAGTTCGTACTAACGGAACTTTTGAGCACATTCCAGCGTTGCAAAAGAGAAACTTCCAAAGAGAAGTCGCTTACATTAGAGAGGACGACGACAAAGATGAACGAGACGTTTACAAATACTGCGAAGGACTACACACCACAGCACCAAGAGTTTGAAAGCCTAATGAAGCGAACTCAAAAGCAGGCTTACAATATGGCGTACCGCATGACAGGAAATAGAGATGATGCGGAAGATCTGACGCAGGAAGCATACCTACGCGCCTACCGCTCGTTCGGAACCTATAATCGGCAGCTGCCCTTCGAGAGTTGGTTCTTCCGTATCCTGTCCAACCTCTTTGTAGACGTACTTCGCCGCCGCCCAAAGGTCAAACCACTCTCATTAGACCAACCCGTCAGCGAAGAGAGCGGTGAGGACAACCTACTTCTACAGATTCCTGACACTCAGAACAGCCCAGAGGTCAATCTAATGGAGAAGGTGATGGACGAAAAACTGAGTGCCGCGCTCAACAGCCTGCCCGATGTCTTCCGTCTTGCGGTGTGGCTGTGTGATGTCGAAGGCTACTCCTACGAAGATATCGCGCTGGAGATGCACTCCTCCATCGGAACGGTACGTTCACGAATCCACAGAGGTCGCCAGCTACTACGCCATGCTATGGAGAACGCCGCAACACCTAAAAAGCGACGTACCAGACGTGCCGCACTCTCCATGCCTACACTAGCGGGCGCACTCTAAAGTATGCTGATAGACACGCACTGTCACCTGAATCATGAACGCCTTGCGGGTGATATTGAAGACTGCCTCCAACGCGCATTCGAGGCGGATGTGCAAAAGGTTATTGTAGTAGGTTGCGATAGAGTAGGTAGCGAAACAGCGGTGAAACTTGCGGAGCGATACCCCGCGCAGGTTTTTGCCGCTGTTGGCGTTCACCCCCACGATTCCAAACACTGGGACAACTCTATGGGGGACTGGATACGTGACATCGCACAGAATCCCGCCGTCGTCGCCATCGGTGAGACAGGCTTGGATTTTCACTACGACTTTTCGCCTCGCATCGACCAATACGCCGCCTTCCGCGCTCAGATGCGCCTCGCAAAAGAGGTCTCCCTTCCCATAATTCTGCACTGCCGAGAAGCCTACCCCGAAACCCTAGAGATATTGGCGGAGCCAGAGTTCGCAGACGTTCGCGGCGTGATGCACTGCTGGGCAGGGAGTGTAGCGCAAGCGAAGCAGACCGTCGCGCTCGGCTACTGGCTAGGGATTGGTGGCACACTCACCTTCAAGAACGCAGAGGAGATACGCGCAGGCACGCTCGCTGTTCCTCTCACCTCGCTCCTCGTCGAAACCGACGCGCCATTTCTTGCGCCTATGCCCTATCGCGGCAAGCGCAACGAACCCGCGTACACCCGGCTGGTTGCGGAGCATCTCGCCGAACTCCATTCGCTCTCCTACCCCGAACTCGCAGAAATCACCACACAAAATGCTCGGGACTGCTTCCCCAAACTGGTATAACACAAAAAGTTCAGCCTTCTAAATGAATTGTACAGAAAATTGTAACACCTCCTACCACACGCAGACTAACCCCAAAGAACTACGAGAAGTCGGCTTGAAAGGCATAGCCTAGCCCCCTACTAGAAAAGACTAACACCCTTGCAACGACGCATCCCCCCAACCCACGCGCTAACGCTCCTCGCGACAGCCGCGCTCCTTCTGCTCTCCCTCTCCGCCCGTAGCTCGACGCAAGTCGCCTACTGGGATTTCAAGCGCGGACTGCAAGGCTGGACAGCGAACAGCATGATAACCAACCTTCGCGTTACTTCCGAAGGGCTGGTAATGGAAGCGAAATCACCCGACCCCTTTCTTGTCAGCCCTCTTATCGACTGCCCGGAAGGGCAGTATCTGACGATCACGCTACGTATGCGCTCGAACGCGGATTTCGGAGGACAAATCTACTTTGGCTCCGCCTTCAGCGAGCAGGACAGCCGCGCATTTATCGTTGAGAGCGATGCTAAATGGCACGAATATACAGTTCCGCTCTCCCCCCAGGGGAAAGGGATTCGCCTGCGCCTCGACCCTTGTCACGATTCAGGGAAAATCTACCTGTCGTGGGTTCGCATTGAAGCCAACCCCGAACCGCCGAGAGAGACATGGGGAAGCCCAAAAGAGCTGCGCAGGAAAAAGTCTATCGCCGCAGGGCAGTACGGAACTAATGGCGGCGAAAGCGCCGTAACATCGCGCTACCTTGCGACGCACCCGAACTTTCTCGCTACGTTCCCCTACGATGGTTACGTCGTACCCGCGCTTATCGATGTAGAGTGGTCTGAGAAGTTGGGGCTACCGCGCAGACCCTACTTCCTGCACGAACTACTCTGGACTGGCGTAAAACTACCTGATGAAGCCGTCGCCCCTATCATTAAAGACCTAAAATCTGTAAAGTGGGGAAGCGTCACTGATAACTTCCTGAACGTCAGCATGAATGAAGGCACGCGCGGTCGCTTTATACCTGACTTCACTGACGACCACGACTGGGCAATCGTAGAACACAACGCCGCAACCGCCGCTCGCCTCTGCCGCGAAGCCAACCTCAAGGGCTTCTGGCTAGACACCGAGCAGTATGGCAACTACCGATGGCGCACAGAATCCGGCGTTCCTGAGTTCGACCCTAAACGACCCGCAAACCTGAAGTTCCCGCTAGGTAAGGATACTCCTGAAACGCTCCGAAAACGCGGGGCGCAGTGGATAAGGGCGGTTCAACGCGAACTTCCCGCCGCAAAAATCATCATCACGTTTGCATGGTCGGACGATACGAACGGTTATGGTCCCCTAAAGGGAGTTACTCCCTTCCTTAACGGCGTGCTTGATGCAATTGAAGCACCCGGACAACTGATACACGGTTTTGAAAACACGTTCTACTTTGGGCAGGGGGCAGGTACGTATAATGTAGTCAATGATGGCAGAGCGGAAGGCTACCCCGGAGACCGTGCCAGGTATCTTTTCGCAAAGATGCAGATACGTAATTGGCGCAATCTCAGCTCAAACCCCAAGAAATACGATAAGTTTGTCAAAACCGGAATGGCGGCGTGGGTTGAGGACGATCCCTGGAACCTATGGTCAGGTAACGCTAGCGGAACTAAAATTTCCTTGTGGTCGAATCTGCAACTCGCCTTAGCGTACTCCGATGAGTATGTCTGGGTCTGGTCGGAGCATACGAAATACGGACAGCCAGAAACACCGGGTATGAACCCGTTCCTTGCATCGCTCGCGAACCAGACGTTCAATACAGGGAAAGAGGAGATTCCAAACTTGACAGAGGACTTCGCTTCAGACCCGCTGGCGAGAGGCTGGTATTTTGATTTCGATATGCTGGCTATCGGGCGCAAAAACCCCGCGCACCAGGTCACCTTAATGAGTCCGGATGCGGTTCCCTACCGTTGGAAGAGAGAGAACAGAGCGTTAAGCGTCTCTGGTACATGGCTGGCAGGAGAGCATGGCGAAAAATTCGCCTCGCCTACGCGGCAACGCCGACGCTACACGCATCCAGTACAACCAGCGAAGAGTGCTGAGACCTTCAAATTCTCTTTTGACTTTCGCATAAACACCTTTGGTCAAGCCCCCTCAAACCCAATCACGTTAGGGCTTTTCCATAGCGATAGCCCAATAAACAGGCAGTCTCTCACACTACAAATACGAAGCTCAAGGGACGCACGCCTCGTTGTACAGAACAACGCGCAGGCTCATGAGTTTGCACTTCCTCTAAAAGAGGCTCTGAAAGCCAACTCCGTCTACCGCTTCACTCTAGAGTATCAAGGGAAGTCTAAAAGACTACAAGCGGAGCTGAAGAGTGCCACCGACGCAGAGGCAACCGCTAAAGTACAAAAGGCTGTACCGATAACTGGCGGCACATTTGTGTTCAATGAAATAGGAGTCGCTCTATGGGAAGGTTCGACGGCAGCAACCGCTAAAGAGAGTGCCTATGAGTACGAACTCGTGCGCGTGACATACGATAAGTAAAAAAAACTCCGCTCCGAGCATCAATTTCGAAATAGGGAAGGAGGTTTTGATACAAGCGTCGTATTCATCACTAGGATGACAATTTCCGAAGTACTCTCGTCTGCTTACGTCTCGCTGACGTACAACGGGGTGTAACAGAGTATTATTGTCACCTAAGACCATTCCGACTATCACAGAGCCTCGCCCCTGCCCTAGTGTTACTGAAACCGACTATCGAGGCACGAGTGCTCTGAGCCTATCGCAAGACGGCTAATTCTTACGCTTGCTGATACGCTGACTGTTGCAACAGTGCCTGTTGCGCT
>JAPLCR010000574.1 GCA_026392135.1 Armatimonadota bacterium | reverse complement strand
TCGTGCCTGCCTATACCTATATTGCGACAGCTGCGGCGGTAGTTGCGGTGGGCGCGGTTCCCATTATCGCAGAGATAGATACCTCGCTGGGACTAGACCCTATAGATGTGGAGCAGAAGATCACGCCGCGTACAAAGGCAGTCATTCCCGTCTATATGCAAGGCGTACCGGGACGCATCTTCTCCTTGTTGGAGGTCGCACAACGACACGGGCTAAAGGTTATCGAAGACTGCGCTCAGTGTATTGGCGGGCGCTATTTTGGAAAGATGGTGGGTACGCTTGGCGATGTGGGAGAGTGGAGTTTTAACTATTTCAAGGTGCTAACTTGCGGAGAGGGCGGACTCGTCTTTACGAACAGCTACGAAGTCTACGAACGTGCCTGTTTCGCCTCCGACCCCGCGCTTCCTATGTGGATGAAAGACGAACAGGGGCAGACCTCATGGCATACCCCCCCCTTTTCGGCGAACTGCTATCGCCCTAGTGAAATCATCGGCGCAATGGCACGAGTCCAACTGCGGAAACTGGAGTCCATATTGGCACATACGCGGAGCCTCAAACGAGCCTTTTTGGACGAAATTGAGCAAGCGGGGGAGCTTCGCGGCTTTGTGCTTCAACACGTTGACGATCCAGAAGGCGACTGCGGAATCAGTGCCGCACTTATCTGTCACACGTCAGAACTCGCGAAAACATACTCGGTGGCGTTGAAGGCAGAGGGACTCCCCTGTGGGACAGCGCATAACGCCGGTTTTCCAGATAGGCATATCTATCGTTATTGGGATTCGGTGCTGGAAAAGGCGAGCCCGCACTCCTCCGGCTATCCTTGGAACGACCCGCTCTACCTTGAGAAAGGGGGCGATGCACAGTACGACCCTGAGATGTGTCCGCAGACACTCGACATACTGAATCGCTCTCTTCGCTTCGGGTTTAATATGCGAATGACGACGGAACACGCTCGTCTGATGGGCAGGGCGATTACGAAGGTAGACAGACTGCTACAGTGAGCGAAGAGTATTTTCATATCCTGCTTGCCCCGAATGCCTTTAAAGGAAGCCTTACTGCCCACTCCGCCGCACTTGCGATGGAGGAGGGGGTACGGCGTGTGGGTAGGCTACCTAATGGTAGAGTGCTTACAGCGGTTTTTGCGCCACTTGCAGACGGCGGAGACGGTACGCTCGAAACACTGGTCTCTGCAACGCAGGGAACCCTAGAAGTCGCGGAAGTGCAAGACCCGCTAGGGAGACCCGTTCTTGCGCGATGGGGAAGGCTCGGAGGAGAGCGTGCACATATCGCTGTGATTGAGATGGCGGAGGCGAGTGGATTACGGCTACTCAAACGTGACGAACTCGATCCTCGGCGTGCTTCTACGTATGGAACTGGACAGTTGATGCGTGAGGCGATAGGTGCGGGGTGTCGGGAACTGCTTGTTGCTATTGGCGGGAGTGCTACAAACGACGGAGGGGCGGGAATGGCACAGGCATTGGGAGCACGACTCCGGGACGCGAGGGGGCGCGAACTTGCGCCGGGCGGCGCGAACCTACATAGGCTGGCGACGGTGGATATGTCCGACTTCTTGCTTCCCGCAGAGACTCGTGTAATGGTGGCGTGTGACGTGAATAACCCGCTCTGCGGCGCAGAGGGAGCTAGTGCAATTTACGGTCCTCAAAAAGGTGCGACTTCCGACGATATTACTTCGTTGGATGAGGGACTTCGCAACTTTGCAAAGGTGATAAAAGAACAGCTTTTGATGGATGTGGCAGAAAGACCAGGCGCAGGGGCAGCAGGAGGGCTTGGTGCTGGGCTGATGGCGTTCTGCGGGGCAGAGTTGCGCTCTGGAATCGATTGGGTGATGGATGTCATCGGCTTTGAAAACAAGTTGGCGCAGTGCCACCTCGTATTGACTGGTGAAGGGCGCGTCGACGGGCAGACGGTGCGGGGCAAAGTGATTTCAGGTGTGGCACAACGCGCAAAGGCAAGGGGTATTCCGGTCATTGCATTGGCGGGTTCAATCGAAGAGGGTGCGGACGCTCTTCTGAATGAGGTAGGGGTGACCGCAACTCTCTGTATACTGAACTCTCCCTGTTCTGTAGACGAGGCAATGCTACGAGGCTATGCGCTTCTCGCAGATACAACGGAGCGGGTTCTGCGGATTTTGGCGATAAGAGTACATGCTTTGGGGAATTAACCTCCCCAGATGCAACGTAGCCCTTCAAGAGGTGATTAGAATGCTCTACATTCGTTACAACTTTTAGCATTCGCTCTGGGCAGGCGTGACGGGGTTCATGGGCAGGTGACTGCACCTGGGGTGTCTTAATAAATACTGGTTTACTTGGGTACGTGGAACCAATAGGCTGTGCAAGCGTCTATAATAAAGATAGCCTCAAACTTTTTCGGAAAGGCGACATGATATGCTTTCACACAACTCTCTAAAACAGCGTAGTAGTTTTCGCTATACCCTCTGGTTCATAGGCGGGCTTCTCCTGCTTCCCCTTACCGGACGGGCTGTAGACCCGCATGATGCACTTCCCTTAAGGGCAGTCATTATCGGCGGGGGACCGAACCTTGAAAACAATCAGTGTGCGATTGAGAGTAATGTGCGCTATGTGAATCGCCTTTTGCCGATGATGATACCGCGTACCACGCTATTCGCGGATGGTAACGCCGAAAACCCAACTGTTTTGTATGATATAGATGCACGTAATAAGCCGGCGGGCGAACGCTTGATGAAGTTGATTTTCAAAGAGAGGGATTCCTCTGAAATCAATGCGACGCAGTACAAAAAGCCCAACCTTGGCGGACGGCTAGACGGTGCGACAAGAACCGCTGACGTAAGACGAACCTTCTCGCGGCTTGTGGAAGACAGTCGCACTCCTTCCCTTTCGCATCTGTTTTTCTACTTCACGGGGCATGGTAGCTCGGACAGGCAGTCGAACGAGAACAACGTGTTTGATATGTGGGGAAATGAGGTACTGACCGTGCGCGACCTTGCGAAACAGATAGCGCGTCTGCCGATCAATGTACCCATCACTCTTGTTATGGTGCAGTGCCACTCCGGCTCCTTCGCCAACCTGATATTTGAAGCAGGTGACCCTCGCAACGATGCAGTTGACCGTGATATTGTAGGCTATTTTGCAACCATTAAAGAGCGCGTTGCGGCAGGTTGTACCTCTGAGGTGAACGAAGCAGAGTATCGCGATTTTACCTCGTATTTCTTCGCCGCTCTAACAGGGCGCGATAGGGTGGGGCGTAAAGTATCAGGCGCAGACTATAATAGAGATGGGCGGGTAGGGATGGATGAGGCGTACTGTTACACTCTTGCGAACGACCGATCGGTGGATGTACCTGTATGTACATCCGACATATTTCTGAGACACTTTATGCCTACACCCGACGCAGAGGTGTTCAAAACGCCGTTTAGTAAGGTCGTGGAGTGGGCAACACCCGCCCAGCGATACGCGCTCATCGCGCTTTCTCGAATTCTAAAAAGAGAGAAGAGCGAAGACCGCTTGCAGAAGGCGTATGGCGATATGGTTCAGCACAACTATGGTGATATTGAGGCGTATCGGGATACTGAGGGGGCTTGGAAGAGCCTGACGAAACTGCGTGAATCGGCAAAGCGCAAGCTGCAGGCGCGGTATCCGGGGCTTTCCAGTGAAGCAAACAGTCGTGCTTACGAGCGCGACTACCAGCGTGCCGCGAGTGCTATAGCGGAGGAAGCCAAGCAGGGCGACTGGCAAGAGCTAATTCAAGCAGACGACAAGTTTACCGCATCCGAGTCGAACCAAGAGAGGCAACAGTCCTTAGAGTCGCATATTATTCGGTTTGTACGGTTGGGTAAAAGTGTTATTCTTGCCCATCAACTCCGTGAGAGCGAAAATCAACCGCTTATTAGCCGTTTCGAGAGGTTAGTGAAGGCAGAGCGGGCTTCGCTTCTCGCCCCCGTTGCAGAACTACCGCAAGAGCAGATTCAGAATTAGAGTGTAAGGAGTATTCATGTTAGATATAGATGTCAATAGAGAGGCACTCTGTTGCGACGGCGTTTCGCGTCGTGACTTTCTGCGCGTCGGTTCACTCTCCGCTTTGGGCTTGACGTTGCCCGGGCTACTTGAATGGGAGCGGGCGCAAGCCGACGCAAAGCAGGCGAACAAGCCGAAAGCTAAGAACGTACTACTTATCTATCTCGGCGGCGGCTTGACGCATCACGACACCTTCGACCCAAAGCCTTCTGCCCCCCAAGAGATACGCGGTAAATACGGCGTGATTCCAACGGGCATTTCGGGTATTCGTTTCTCTGATAAGATGAAAGAGATGGCGAAAATCACGAATCTCTATGCACTCTGTCGAGGACAAGTCGTCGGCAGTGACCACCATGAGACCGCCGCACAGTGGATGCTGACAGGCAACTACGGCGTTATGCAAGGGGGCGACTATCCGAGTATCGGTAGTATCGTCAATCACGAAACGCAACCCTTGAATACCCTTCCTCCCTACGTATCCATTCCGCGTAACCACTCCTTTACATGGGAGTTGGGTAAAGCCGCGTGGTTGGGTGAACGCTTCGAGTCGTTTAAGGCGGGGAGTGCCGGAGATAAAAATTGGCAGGTTCCAAATCTTTCCCTCCTTGCCGATGTCCCTCAAGAGCGGCTTTCACGCCGCCAAAATATGCTCAAAGCGATTGATGGGCTTGCGAAACGCTTGGATAACTCCGATGCTGTCACCTCAATGGATACCTTCTATCAACGCGCCTCGCAGATGATTATTGCGCCTGAAGCCCGACAAGCCTTCGACCTAAATAAGGAGAGCGATAAGACGCAAGAGCGGTATGGCAAGGACTATTGGGGTAGACAGGCTCTGCTCGCACGGCGGCTCATTGAGGGGGGCGTGCGTTTCGTCATGCTGAATCAGGGAGGGTGGGATCATCACGCGAATATCTTCCCTGCCTGTGACACCTCGCTTCCTGCACTAGACCGCTCCGTCTCAGCACTACTACAAGACATGAGCGAACGGGGACTCCTGAAAGACACGCTTGTGGCTATGTATGGCGACTTCGGGCGCACCAGTAAAATCAATAAGGATAGCGGACGTGACCACTGGGGCAGTGCTGGAGTGATGATTTTTGCAGGCGCAGGGGTACGCGGCGGGCAGGTCATCAGTACCACTGACGAGCGAGGTGAGTACGTTTTGGATCGCCCCGTGCGCCCGCCGGAGGTTGCAGCAACCATCTACCACGCATTAGGAATCAACTACGAGAAACTGCTCTATACCCCGCAGTCGCGCCCTGTTCCCATACTACCGGAGTGCGAGCCCATTAAGGAACTCTGGACATAAGCGGTATGACAAAATTAGTATGGAATACAAAACGCGCTGACCTCTTCCCTTCGCGATGGGAGAGGTTTGTGCCGTTTCAGCAAAGAGTAATGAAGGGGCTTCGATGTCTCTTCCTTCTACTCTTCTTGTGCGTCGCTCGAACTGCCTCGTCTCTCCCTCCCGTCACTTTCAGCAAACAGGTGCTACCCCTCTTGAGGCGCGAGTGTTGGGCGTGCCATAGCGGTGTGAACTCCTCTAGCGGCTACTCATTGGAAAACAGGAACGCTCTGCTGAAAGGTGGGCGACATGGTGTTGCTGTTCTTGTGGGGAAGGGGGAGCAGAGTAGCTTCATTAAGTACCTCACAGGCGAAATCAAGCCTAAAATGCCCCCTAACCGTGCTATTGATAAAGAGACAATAGCCCTACTGAAACGCTGGATTGATGAGGGGGCGAAGGTAGACTCCTATGCGTTTGAGCCTGAAAAAATTGTGGCTAGTAAGCAACCCCTCAAGCAACTCCATGTTCGGCTCCCTGCCCCAGTGACTGCGCTTGCCTACTCACCGGATGGCGCTCTGTTAGCCGTTGGGGGATATCGGTGTGTGCGCTTTCTTGAACCTGCGACAGCGAAGTTGTTGCGCGTAGTTCCCGCTACCAGTGATCAAGTACAGGCGATGACGTGGAGTGAGGACAGTAAAAGCCTGCTTGTTGCAGGAGGCATTCCTGCGATGAGTGGGGAGGCTGCACTACTCGATGTAGCAACGGGCAAAGTTATTCAGAAATTTGAGGGGCATACCGAAGTTGTCTACACAACTACATGGAAGCCTAAGTCCGATGAGATCGCTACAGGGTCGCTAGATAAAACAGTGCGAATCTGGAGTGTGCGGAGTGGGCAGTGCCTCCGAACAATTAAAGACCACGCCGACGCAGTTTTTGGGGTCGCCTACTCTCCTGATGGGAAGATGTTTGCAAGCGGAAGTGCCGACAGAAGTGTCAAAGTATATGCTCTTCCCGACTATAAGCAGTTGGGCGTGTTGAACGCACATCAGGACGGCGTTACACGGATAGCCTTCCACCCCAATAGCAAACTTTTGGCAAGTGCCTCCGCCGATAAGACGATTCGCGTCTGGTCTTTAGCCAAATTCCCCGTAGAGAACCCTGAGCGCGTTCAGTACGAAGATGCAACATTTAACGCGTGCGCGTTTAGTCCTGACGGCAAGATGTTCATCGCGGGAGTCATTAACAACCACGTTCGTGTGTGGAATGGCGAAATAAGCCAGCAGATACGTGCCTTTACAGAGCCTGAAGACTGGGTATATTCGGTAGGGTGCGCGGCAGATAATGATATCATCGCGGCAGGTACGCAGGACGGTAAGGTCTACTTTTGGAGTGGGAAATCGGGCAAACTACTGCGCTCTGCAACCGTTTCACCAAACGGTGTTACTGTTCAGGAGGGGAAGCCGTGAAGCACCTACGCCTCATTTTGTTAGTCGTTTGTCTGGCGCGTATCGGGCTTGCACAGCAGAAGCCAGTTCCCGATATAAAATACACTACTCTGCGTGTTATAACAGCGGGAACGAAGGCGACGTTTGTGTTTTGTGGTGACAGATTAGATTTCATCTCCGCCAAAATGGAAAAACCTACTATTACGGTCAAACTGGTCTCCATAAAGCCGAGTGAGGGCGACTTTAAGAGGTTTGGAAGCCAACAGGTGACGCTAGAGGTGGAAGCCATGAAGGAGTGCAAGCCCGACAACTACTCTCTTGTTTTAATACATAAGGACGGCGTTAAAGCGACGACAAACCTTGCTGTTCTCGATGCTGTGGAGGGCATTCTGCCTGTGAAGCGTCCGATTTCAGAATCGACAAAGGCGATGCCGCTTACAGGGAGTTCGTGGTTAGTGCTGGATAGCCTTGCAGGGGGGAACGCCGACTATTTTCGTTTCGAGGGCAGGGCAGGAGAAAAATGGGAGATGAAGGTGTTGGCGGGGCGTGTCGGCTCTAGCGCAGACGTGGTTTTGCGCGTACGCAATTCGCACCGTATTGCGTTGGCAATGTCGGCAGGACTTCAGAAACGAGATCGTAAGCTGGCATTTACCTGCCCGAAAGACGGCGCGTACACGCTTGAACTCTCGGATATGGATTTGAGAGGCGGTAAGGAGTTCTCTTATGGTCTGTGGGGGCGGCGTTTGCCTTAAAGCCTGCCGTATGTTACGATCTCACCTTAGGCAGTAAGTAGCCCTCAACCCCTAACCCCTTCTCCCAATACTGGGCGAAGGGGAACTAAGGCGACCAGTTTACCGGATTTCTCCCCTGTTTTGGGTTCCAAAAAGCGGAATGTCCGATATACAAACCTTTCAGGCAGGCTCCCTCGCCCAGAATTGGGAGAGGGATGTCCGTTAGGACAGGGTGAGGGCTAGTTCAGATCCTCTGCGTAACATGAGTTACGAATCCAAAAGGTTTGGTATGTAGTAAGTAGCACTCTTTATGCGAACCGATTACGAATAGCAGTTCTACAAGTTTGCCTCTCAACTGTAGAGGCAAACTTTGTTCTTGCCTAGTGTATATTGGGTTTCGTTTTGGGTTAGAGAAGGATTTTGCTATCGTTATCGGGAATATCCTTTTTTGTTTGTTTAGATCGACAGTACCCTGTTTGTTATAAAAACGGAAAGTAGAAAATCAATGTTACCACGTTCATTGTGGTGTTTTGGGCTTATAGGTGCGCTTTTATTTTGCGGGACTTCTGTGCTGGCACAACGTCCCACCGAAGACAACTCGAAATTAGAGGTGGAGCTGGCGCGTCAGAAGGTCTATCCTGCTCTTGTAAACATCTCTGTTGTTGCCCGTTTTTTCAATGGTGGGCGCACGCAACGCGCCCCTGCTGGGGGTAGCGGTGTGATTGTCAACAAAGAGGGGTACATCCTCACCAACTATCACGTTGCGGGAAACACAACGCGCATCATCTGTACTCTTATCACGGGGGAGGCGATTGAGGCGAAAGTGGTTCTGCACGACCCATTGACCGACCTTTCCGTTTTGAAGCTACTGATTGAGAAGCGTGACGACCCGACTATACCGTTGCCTCATGCCAATTTAGGAGATTCCGATGTGGTACAGGTAGGGGATACGGTGATGTCTATGGGCAACCCGCTTCTTCTCTCCTCCTCCATGACACTTGGCATCGTCTCCAACACGAAGCGCGTCTTTACCGACTTTTCGGGTACCCAGATTCAAGAGCAAGAGCTGGATGAAGGCGAGAAGACGGGTGTCTTCACTCGCTGGATACAACACGATGCGCTCATCTTGCCCGGTAACTCTGGAGGACCTCTCGTCAACACCAAGGCAGAAGTCATAGGTATTAACGAGCTGGGCGGCGGCGGCATCGGTTTCGCAATACCCTCCAACATTGCCGCAAAAGTGCTGAAGAGTGCCATTGAAAAGGGAGGCATCATACGAGGGTGGATAGGTGTCTCCGTGCTTCCTGTGAGCAAAATGGGGCGCACCACAGGCTCTCTAGTCGCCTCCGTTGTCCCTAAATCGCCGGCAGATGCGGCAGGGATTGAGGCGGGGGATGTCCTGTTGGAGATGGAAGGTAAGCCCGTCACCACCCGGTTCTTCGAGGAGATTCCACTCTTCTATCAACAGGTAGCGAACTTAACGGTCGGCTCAACAGTGAGCATGAAGCTTTTGCGGAAGAGTGTAGAGCGAATGGTAACTGTTACTGTTGCGCTCATGGAGAAAACTCTGGGAGCCGAGGAGGAGGTTCGCCAAATTGGCGCGACCTTACAGGTAATAACCGATGCTATGGCGCGGGCGCGGCGGTTGGCAGACAAGCAGGGCGTAATGGTGACAGGTGTTCGTTCAGGCTTCCCGCTAGAAGGCGCAAAGCCTGCCATTACACAAGGAGATGTGATACTCTCCATTGGTGATAAAAAAGTGAATAGCCTTGCCGATGTACGTGCCGCTCTTGCAAATGTAAAGCACGATGACTTTGTTATCATCATTCGGCGGCGGCGTGAAGAGCTGGTGAGCGTTGCTAAAATACCGGAGGAGGCTCCCCCTGCGGAGGGTACGGAGCTTCCCAAGGCGTGGTTAGGCGTGCGTACTCAGGTGATGACAGCGGAAGTCTCTAAGGGGTTGAAGATGCCGGGGGTGCGCGGCTTACGGGTAACGGAAATCTATCCCAGTACGTCTGTGGCAAAGGCAGGCTTGATGGTAGGAGACATTCTTACGCGTCTCAACAACGAACCCATTAACTCTTTCCGCCCCCAAGACGCGGAAGACCTTCGTCGGCTTATCGAGGACTTACCGATAGGCAAAAAGGCGACACTGAGCGTTTTGCGTGGAGGTAAGACCGTTGGTATCTCTTTTATAGCGGAGGCGCAAGCACTCGGCGGCGACCTCGCGAAGTCTGCCAAGCAGAAGGAGTTTGAGTTTGCTGTGCGTGACCTGATGCCCTTAGACCGAATTGAACGACGCCTAAAGCCTTCCACAAAAGGGGTGGTAGTTACAGAGGCGGTTATTGGGGGCTGGGCGCAGATTGCAGGGCTGGAACTAGACGATATTATCCACTCTATCAATGGACAGCTAATTGAGAGCGTAGAGGGTTTTGAGCAGGTCATGAAAGCCGCCATGCAGGAACACCCTAAGATAATTCAGATTTTCGTAGAGCGTGGAAGCAGAACACACTTTATCTTTATCGAGCCGGACTGGAACAAAATCGTCGAAAACCGTTAGACGAGAAAGAAAGGTTTGAAGAGTGATGAAACAGATTTTTTGTGTGGTGGCGTGCCTGAGTGCCTTGTGCTTGGTAAAGCCTTCGTTCGCGGAGGACGGGCAGCAGTATCGTACCGTGATGGAGAGAGCGGTCTCCTCTATGGTTACTGTGAAAGCTGTCCTGAAAACCTCTATGAAGTTTGGAGGGCAGGGACGCGATACAGAGTCGCGTTTGGAGGCACAGGGCTTGGTTGTTGCAGCAGATGGGCTTGTCATGTTCTCGAACCTCCCACTGAATCCAGAGAAGTTAATGGGACAGGATGGCGGCGGCGGTGAGGACGGCGGTCAACGGTTTGGGATGAAGATCACACCGACCAGCTTCAAAGTAACCTTTGGGCGGGAGGAGAAGGAGTATCCCGCCTACCTTGTAGCAACGGACAGCAAGCTCGACCTAGCTTTTGTGAAGATAGAAGATCTAGGGGGGCGTAAGGTTCTGCCAATCGCCTTCGATACAAGCTCCACTGTACTGATTGGGCAGGAGGTACTCTATATTACCCGTCTGAGCAAAGGCTACGACTACGCGCCCTTCTTCGCCACTCTCCATATCGCTGGAGAGATCCGTAAACCTCGCAAGGCGTGGGTACTGGATTTGGGTATAGCAGAGCCGGCTATGCCCATCTATACAAGGAGCGGAAAGATTATTGGGGTTGTGGCACTGGTGGAAAGTAGTGTGCGAGACGAGAGCGGAGATGGGGGATTTAGCTCACGCGGTGGCGGTAATCAGGCATTCGTGGTTCCTAGCACCGTGGTTCAAGGAGTGCTGGATCAGGCTAAAATTCGTGCGGCTTCGGCTTTTCTGAAGCGAAAATCAGAAAAGAAAACAGGGCGAGGCACGCCCCCTGAAAACAAATAGTGAATTCCAATAACAGAGGAGGTCTGAACGCACAAAATGCTCACCGCAGAGGGATGTTTGAAACGGCGTGAACGCCTGTGGCAAAGCCTCGATTTAAAACCGGACTGGATCGTTCTATCCGAACCGCAGCACCTTATCTACTTCGCGAACTTCGCGCCCTCTCCCTTTACCTATGCCACGCAGAACGCAAGCGCAGTGCTTCTGCTAGGCGCAGATGGGAGTAGTATTCTCGTGGCGGACAACCTGCAAGGTGAGTTCGCAAAGAAGGCTCACGTGGATAGGGTGGAGAGCTTTGAGTGGTACAGTCAGCGACAGAAGGTAGAGACCTTCGATGTCAGCTCGGTAATCCACACGCTTAAACGTAGTAAAGACCCCGACGAAGTGGCGATATTGAGGCGTTGTATGCGGAGCGCAGAGGCGGGGTTTAGCGCGGCTATTCGGAACATAAAGCCGGGTATGACAGAGCTGCAAGCCTACGAACTTGTTGCGTCCGCCGTCATGGAAGAGGCACAAGACCGTGTAATAGTCTACGGCGATTTCGTCACGGGACCTCATGCTTTTGGAGGTGGGGGCAGACCTACTCTGCTCGTCATTGAGAAGGACGACTTTATTCTTCTCGATTTCTCGGTTATTATTCACGGGTATCGTGGCGACTTCGCAAACACTTTCGTTGTAGATGGCGGCAAAGCGAATAGTCGTCAACACGAGATGGCGAGTGTATGCTTTGAGGGCATGGCAACCGGTGAAAAACTTCTCCAAGCAGGTACTGCGTGTAACGAACTTGATGCAGCTATCCGTAATGTTTACAAACAGCATGGCGTTCAGGAGTACTTTCAGCACCATGCTGGACATGGGCTAGGACTCGGACACCCTGATGCACCCTACATCGTTCCTGAAAGCACCGATATTCTGGTTGAGGGAGATGTAAT
>JAPLCR010000515.1 GCA_026392135.1 Armatimonadota bacterium | reverse complement strand
TGCCCACCCACGCCACCTCTCTCTAACAGCGACTATTGAATGGAGTTTTCGTCTTCTTTCACCAGAATTACAACGCTTTTTTGCTCAAATCAGCCTCTTTAGAGGCGGTTGGACGATTAGCGCAGCGGAATCCATCTGCGAAGAGGCACAAACCTCTCAGTACGTGGAACTACTCTGCAACTGCTCTCTCGCGATTGCCGAAGAGGTTCGTGGTGTAATGCGGTTTCGGATGCTGGAGACGATACGACAGTACGCCTACCAGAAGCTACAAGAGAGTGGCGATTATGAACCCCTCTCAAAACGGCACTTTCAGTATTTTCTTGCGCTGGTCTCCAAGCATCAAAATGACGATACACTGCCTGACTA
This sequence comes from Armatimonadota bacterium, assembly GCA_026392135.1. Taxonomy (GTDB): domain Bacteria; phylum Armatimonadota; class Chthonomonadetes; order Chthonomonadales; family Chthonomonadaceae; genus CAIJLM01. The sequence goes on along the minus strand of JAPLCR010000515.1, from coordinate 10,933 downwards.
CAATAATGTCCTCGTAGCGATTGAGTGGTGTTTAAGCGAGAGCGAAGATGTAGGAAATGCCTTAAAGATGCACTATGAGGCATCCATGTTTTGGGAAGGCTACGGCGGGTGGCAGGAAGGACGTAACTACCTCGCACGACTCCGCAACCGTTTCTGGGAGCGTATGTCGCAAGAGCAAAAGGCACAGGCGTTACACATGGAGGCTATTATTACCTTGCGGCAAGGCTTTACCAATATCTCCAAAGAGCTATGTTCTCAGGCACTAGAGATAAGGAAGTCCGTTGGAAACCCGCATCAAATTCTTGCTTCTCGCGACTTACTGGGCGTGGTACATTTGCGTTCAGGGGATTTTGAGACTGCTTACTCTCTCATCGAGGAGGGGCTGGCACTACATATTCAGATAACCCCTGATAAAGCGTTCGTTGCAGGGTGTTATCACAACATGGGGCGAGTACGCCTTGCTCAACGCGACCTTGACGCGGCATGGGAACTAGAAGAGAAGGGGCTGTCGATCTATCGTAGTTTAGACAAGGTTGGAGGGGCAGGACTCTGCTTGGGAATACTAGGAGAGATCGCCACTCTACGAGGTGATTTCGCTCTGGCGAACCAACTCTTTGACGAGAGTATTCTCCTTTTCCGCGGCAACAATGAAAGACCGCGCCTTGCAGAGATGCTGGTCTTCAAGGCGAAAGTGGCACTCTGTCAGGAGGACTGGGAGGTAGTGCATACTCTGCTCGAAGAGGGCATCCCCATACTTCACGAACTTGGAGACAGACCGCACTGTGTACAGGCACTACTCGTTGCCGCAAAACTGGCGGATGGCGAAGGACACTACCTACAGGCAGTTCGCTTATATGGTGCTGAGAGCTGCCTGCGCGAACAGATAAAGCTCTCTATCGCTTTTGGAGGAGACAGCCAGTCGGCTCTTGCAAGCCTACGTCAGAGGTTGGGTGAATCTGCCTTCGACGAGGCGTTTCAGGCAGGGCAACGGTTCACTTTCACACAGGCGATGGAGTGTGCACTAGAAAAAATAGAATAGTTTTCAAAAAATGTTCTAAACGGCGCGAAAACGCCTCTTTGTTTACGATATGTTTACGATGCCTTTGTATAATGGGGTTACAGTGCGGTACTCAACCGCGTATGTTCTCAGAAGTTTTACCTGATAGACAGGCTGTACAAAGGAGTTAGAAAATGTTTCGCCTTATTAAACTCGCCTTGCTGACAGCGTTAATAGCGCTACTGGGCGTGCAATCTTTTGCCCAAACGTCTCAACTATTTGTGGCTGATAGCCGCGTTGGTATTTTGCGTTTTGATGGAAATACCGGAAACTTCTTAAACCAGTTCGTCAAGCCAGGGATAGGAGGCATGAGCGACCCGATAGGCATTACCGTTGGACCAGACGGTAACCTCTATGTTGCTAGTGCCGGCAGTAACTCCGTCCTGCGCTTTAACGGGATAAGCGGCAAGTTTATTGACGCTTTTGTTCCCAGTAATACAGCAGGACTGGAAGGTGCTTTCGGTCTCACATTCGGGCCAAACGGAAACCTCTATGTAGCCAGCCCTTACCGCCATAGCGTTTATCAGTTCAATGGCTCTTCGGGCGCGTTTATAGACTCCTACGGAGTACCAGCCCCCAACGGAAGCCAGTACCTACATGGCATCGCTTTTGGTCCTGATGAGAACTACTATGTTGCTAATAGCAATAGTGAGGTGCATCGTTTTAATGGCGCAACCGGCGCATTCATGGACACCTTTCTCAGCAGTTCTGCTATCAGTTCGGACTCAGGTCTTGCATTCGGTCCCGATGGAAACCTCTATGTCTGTAGCTACTATACGGGCAGTGTAGAGCGTTTTAATGGCAAGACGGGGGCTTTTATAGACCACTTCGTGCCAAACCAGAGCGGCGGGCTTGCCAAGCCAGAAGGCATCGCATTTGGACCCGATAAAAACCTCTATGTATCGAGCTACGGTACAGGGCAAGTGCTCAAATATAATGGGAAAACAGGAGCATTTTTAGGCGTGTTCGCTCAAACAAGCAGTATGAGCTACCCTGTCTATATCGCCTTCAAACCCAGTGTTATCTTTCCCATAGGCGTTCGCATCCTTCCACAGAATATTTATGGCTCAACTCAAGCGACGGGTAGAGTCGTACTCAACCTCCCCGCTGTCACAGATACCACTGTCGTCTTAACCAATACGAATACAGCCGCGACGGTTCCAAGTAGTGTTCTTATCCCCGCGGGGCAGACGATAGGGGTATTCGCCATCTCTACCGTGAAAGTGGACTCCTCGCAAAAAGGAAAAATAACCGCAACCTCCAACGGCGTATTACAACAGGCAAACATTACTGTGCGCCCTGCTGGAATCGCCACTATCACTATTCAACCTACAACGGTAGTAGGCGGTGCGAGTTCTAAAGGAACAATCACACTGGAGGGAGTGCTTCCAACTGATACAGTAGTAACGCTCATCAGTAGTAACCCTGCTGCTGCCAAGCCGACCGCTAGCAACGTTACTATTCCTGCAAACACAACTAGCACAACCTTCGACATCGTAACCACTCCTGTCCCATACGTCAAGGCGGTGCTGTTTACTGCAACCCTAAACGGAACCTCAAAAAATGCGACGCTCAAAGTGTTACCCGCTAGCCTCTCGAAAATCACTCTGAGCGCGGCTAAAATAGACGGAGGCTCAACCGTTCAGGCAACGGTCTCGCTCACAGGTATTGCAATGCCAGGGGGCATCAAAGTCATCACAACCGCGTCATCGGCACTGGCATCCGTCCCCGTATCTGTACTCATTCCTGAAGGAGAGTCCAGCATCTCCTTTGATGTTAAAACCTCTGACACGGCGAATGACACGAATGTAGATATAAGTGCCTCTTACGGTAGTGTGTCTAAGAGCGCACACCTCACTGTTTTAGGTGCTCGCCCCATCGCACTCTCCTTCGACCCCGCTACGATTAAGGGCGGCGAAAGTACAACAGGAACTGTTATCCTCACGAGAACGGTTGGGGTAGACACAACTGTTATGCTGACCAGCGCAAACACAGCCGCGACAGTTCCTGCCTCCGTAGTCGTTCCTGCGGGAGCCTATTCCGTCACCTTCCCAATAACAACTACAGCGGTCACGGTAAAGATAAAAGGGAAGATAACGGCGACGCTGAACACAAAGAGTGTCGCGACATCTCTCATAGTCACTCCGTAAAAACTGGCAGCACGTTTACGTTACCCCTCCGTTGCTCTTTTGTGGAAGCCTTCCACAAAAGAGCAACGGAGGGGTTCTGTTTTTAGGAAACATGGCTGTACAAAGGAGTTCACAAAGCAATGCTACTCAACACCCTCACCCTCCTACACTGCCTTTCTATCTGGAGCCTGCTCGTCTCTACGCCTGTGGAAAAACACAAGCCCTACTCCCTCTCCCGCGATTCCGTCGTGCTGGCGTTTATCAACGACTATTGGCATAAAGGCAAGGGCTACCCTGCGGATGGCTATGGTTGGGGAAGTATATGCGACGATAATTTGCTACGGCGTGGCACCATCCGCAACGTCCCCTCTAACCAGAAACTCGATAGTATTCTGTTTTTGCGCGATGGAAAGAACAATAAATTCCCATCTACTCTTCCAAGTCGGTTTGGTAAAGGGGTGCGTGACTACATAATGGCTGCACCCGATTCAGTTAGCGCACCGGAGGAGTGGACGGAAGTCTATACTGGAACGGATGGCGTCCGCTTTATGAAGAGCGGTTTTGGAGATTACCCGGGATGGGCGTATCTCATATCAAGCGTGAGCCGTCATAAAGGAAAGCGCGTTCCTCAAAAAATCGGTACTTTCAAACTCTACAATGGATTGGGGCTAGGTTCCGCTGAAAGCGAAGTCTGCAAAGCGTTTGGTAAGCCTCGCCTGCGAAAGATGTACAAAGGTTACACCGTGCTGGTATATAGCAACAGGCTGAAGGCAAAAGGGCAAACCCGCGACGAAATGCCGTTCAACATGGTAACAGGCTCTGCGTTCGCCTTCAAGAACAGTAAAATGGTAGAGATGTGGAAAGAGTTTTGGGATGTGTATCACCCTTAAACGCCTTTAGCAAAAAGGAAAAAGCGGTGTGGGAGTAGAATAGACACTAATCTCAGTACTATTAGGGAAAGAGAGGGCAAACCTGCCCTTCTCCCTTCCTTCGCGGGTTATAAAGGAGAGTGGTATCTTGAAAGCTTCGTTCCGTCATCGCTTTGGCGTATGGAAAGTGTGTGTGCTTCTTTTGTGTGGCTGTATGCAGGCAGGGTTCGCCCAAGACCTACTCGCCCCTCCCGAAAACAGACCCATTCGCGGTATGAGCTATCCCGCCCTCTCTCCCGATGGCAAAACCCTCTGCTTCACCTATCTAGGAGACCTTTGGCGCGTGCCTAGCGAAGGGGGAACCGCAGTCCGCCTCACCGTACACGAAGGGCTAGACACCCTCCCGCGCTGGTCGCCTGACGGTAAATGGATTGCCTTCTCTAGTATGCGAAACGGCAACACCGACATTTTCCTTATTCCTTCGCAGGGCGGAAGCGCAAGGCAGGTCACTTTCCACAGCGCAAATGACTGGGTGAACGACTGGTCGCCCGACGGAACAAAACTTCTCTTCTACTCCAACCGCGATACCCACGCCTTCGCGCTCTACAGTATAGATTTGAAGAATCACGCCGTAAAACGCCTCACCAATGACGAGCAGGGGCTTCGCTTCGGCGCATGGTCGCAAGATGGAAAGTGGATAGCCTACACCCGCGCAGGGCAACCCTGGTGGAGACCCTGGTACCGAGGAAGCGTAGCGGCACAGACCGTTCTCCAGAACCTCACGACAAACAAGGTCAGTACACTCCTCAAGACGCAAACCCAGCAGTTCTGGCCCCAGTTCGCGCCCGACAGCAAATCGCTCTTCGTCGCAATGAGTTACGGCAATACCAACACAGCGAACCTCTGGCGTATTCCCGTCGATGGAAAAGCCCCCCAACAGATTACCAAACATACCACCGATGCCGTACGCTTTCCTGCCATTGCCCGCAACGGCTCCCTGCTCACCTACGTCTGGAACGGAGACATCTACACCATTCAGCCCGAGGGAACCCAACTCCACCAAGTTACGATTTTAGCACCTACCGACGACAAAGTTAACAACCAAGAGACCCAAAATCTGACGCAAGGTGCTCAAGAACTTGAGCCTTCACCGGATGGGAAACAGCTGGCGTTCGTCCTACGGGGAGAGATTTGGCTCGTTCCGAATGCTGGGGGCGACGCAAAACGCCTCACCGACGACCCTGCCAACGACCAAGAGATTGGTTGGTCTCCCGACGGAAAGAAAATCGTCTTCATTTCGGATAGGGAGAACCAGCCCGATGTCTATACCCTCGATGTAGCCACAAAGCAGACAACCCGCCTGACCAGTGACAGAGAGAGCGAAAGTAACCCCACCTACTCGCCTGACGGCAGATGGATACTCTATGCGAAAGCAGGAAGCGAACCGGGCCTCTATATCGTTCCCAGTACGGGTGGAGCGGTTCGTAAACTGGCGGCAGGAAATGGAAACAACAACTTCGGTATAGGAATCAACGCATTTGCCTTCTCTCCTGATAGCCGTTGGGTGGCTTTCTCACGCATGGACAAGTACTCCGGTAACGATATCTGGATAGTACCCTCCATAGGAGGCGCAGAGATAAACGCCACCCACCATGCGGCAGGCGATAACCTTGCCCCTCAATTTACAAAAGACGGCAGGCGACTCCTCTTTGTAACAGGACGCAGGGCAGAGGCGCACCTCTACCAAATTCCGCTGGAACTAGAAGAAGAGGACGACGAGAAGGACGAAAATGGGAAACCAAAACCACGCCCAGACCGTAGTAAGAGCGTCAAGATCGATTTCGAGGACATCCACCTGCGGGCTACCCCCGCCATGCCCCCGATTGGAAGCATAACAGACTACGCGATAACACCGGATAGCCAACGAACGATAGTACAGGTAAATGGTCTTTACTGGTCTATCACTATCAAGCCCGGCTCGATTCAGCAGCTGTCGATAGCTCCTGAAGGGGGACAGAACATCCGCATTCTAGCGGACGGCTTGCGCTTCTACTATGTTGCCAACGGCTCTATTCGCTCCATGGGCTTGATGGGAGGGGCACCTGCAACGACGAACTTTGCAGCGCAGTTCCTTTTTGACCGTCGCCTCCTCTATCGTCAAGCATTCAACGAGTTCTACCGTCGATTCGGAGCCTCCTTCTACGATGCAAAGATGCACGGCGTAGACTGGAAAGCCCTCCGTGACAAGTACGAACCTTGGTTGAATGGAGTTGGCACCTCGGAGGAGTTTGCAAACCTGCTTTCAATGATGGTGGGAGAGGTGAACTCATCGCACTCAGAAATTTCACCCTCTATCAATACACGTGGTCCCAAAACGGCTACTCTAGGGCTTTACTTCGATGAAGATTACGCTGGGGCAGGTATCAAGGTCACGGGCATCATGCCAAAAGGACCTACAGACAAACTGAAAACCCGTATCTATCCCGGTGAGTATATTGTGAGTGTAGACGGTAAGGGTGTTACGCTAACAGAGGACTTCTACCAGACGCTTCAAGACAAAGCGGGTAAAACCGTAGAGGTCTCGGTAAACAGCAAGCCTTCCAAAGACGGGGCGCGCACCCTGAAAATCAAACCCATCTCAAACGGGGAGTGGGGCAACTTAGAGTACGAATGGCGTGTAAAGAAGACCCGCCAAAAGGTAGACAAACTTTCTGACGGGCGGCTCGGATACCTACACATTCACAACATGGATCAACCTTCACTAGCACGCTTCGTAAGGGAGATATTCGACCCTGCTATGCAGGAAAAAGAGGGGCTGGTTCTGGACATTCGGGGCAATGGAGGCGGTAACACGCACGACGCGCTCATGGATATACTGGCGCGTAAGGTGTACGGCTACACACAACCCCGCGACGGCTATCGCCAAACACAACCCGAACACCACTGGACAAAACCGATTGTCCTGCTCATCAACGAAGAGTCTTACAGTGACGCAGAGATATTCCCAGCGGGCTTCCATGCACTTGGGTTGGGGAAAATCGTCGGGGTTCCCACTCCCGGCTACGTGATTGGCACGTATAGCGGGGTACTCGTAGATGGGACGCGCATACGCCTTCCTTCCTGGGGGTGGTACACAAATGACGGCAAGAACATGGAGAACCTTGGTATTCCGCCCGACATTTTTGTGGAGAACGCACCAGAAGAGGTGGTAAAGGGCAAAGACAGTCAACTGGAAGTCGCCATTCAGACGATTCTGAAACAGCTCCCTCTGAAATCGGCGACGGAGAGCGCAGACACGCAAAAAGAGGGCGTGGGGGTACCTGCCAGCGCAAATAACAACGCGAATGGAGGTTCGGCAGGAGTGCCGCCGCCAGCACTTCGTGGCGGAAAGCGAGGCAGTAAAACCTCTGGAAACTAGGGAGAGTACATGAAACGCACAACTACGTATCCAATCCTTTTCACACTGGCTTGTATCGGCTCTCTAGGGGGCTGTAATCAAAACGACCAGAAGAGCCTTACGAACGACGCAGCCAAACTCGCCGCAACCGCCGGAACCGCAATGAAGAATGCGGAGTTGGCGGGTAAGGTGAACATCCTACTTTCAAACTGGAAAGGCATCGATAGTGCCGTTACCGTTCAGTCGGAGAACGGCGTTATTACCCTTGAAGGCACCATGAAAAACCACGAAGAGAAGCGTAAAGTCCTCTCTGTTGTAAATCAGATACGTGGCGTGCAAAAGGTGATAAGTAGGCTAAAAAGCCCCGATGAGGAGCGATAGCCTACATGACGCGCAGATTTCACAAAGTAGGGCACCGGGGGGCACCTTTCGCGTTTCCATCAAACACCCTCAAGAGTTTTGAGTATGCCATAGAGTTGGGATGCACAATGGTAGAGTGCGATATTCGCCCCGCAAAAGATGGCGTTCTTGTGCTTGCCCATGATGACAGTGTTGTAGATAGTAGTGGAAACCGTTATCTCATCGCAGAACAGAACTCAGAGTTTTTGGCACACCTTAATCTTGGAGCAGGAGAGGGAGTTCCCACTCTGCAAACCTTGGTAGAGTGGGCATTGGGGCGTTGTGCGGTGATGGCAGACATGAAATGCGAAGGCGAAAACGTGGAAGAGCAGGTAGCACAGATTCTTGCACCGCTATCGCCGGAGCTTAAGATTGTACCGGGTGCAGGTGCGGAGAGTCGCGCGGTGTTCCGTTCTATAGATCAATCACTTCCTCTCTCCTTCTCTCTTGATGCCTCTTACGCCCCTCTGCTTCCCTCCGAAAACCTCGGTGAACAGGTAGCTGGGCTAGATGTGCAAGCGGTAACATGGCAGTATCCCCTGCTCACACCACAGCGTATTGAGGCACTACACGCATATGGCTTACAAGTCTTCGCGTGGACAGTAGACGATTTCGAGATTCAGCAGAGGTTACACGATTGGGGTGTAGATGGCGTTATTAGCAACCGCGCCGACCTCCTACAAAAGCTATAACGTCCATTTTGAGGTAAAGACCTCTAGGGAAAGGGAGACTATCGCCCAACGGAGTCGTCTTCCGCCCTAGTCACTCCTCGCCCAGAATTGGGAGAGGGGACGGGGGTGAGGGCTTCTGGTTTTCAACTGGAAGACTTATTCCAGAGTAAGTCCCTTAGAGGGGGTGGGTGCGAAAAGAAGCGGTCATTTACGCCTACTGCTTTAACAACGTCACCACGTTATTAAGCCCTCGAAGCACGCTAAAACTGAGAGCAGTATTCCCATCGAAACCCACAATCCCAGTCTCTGCATCATAGGCAAGCAACAAGCGTACAATCTCCTCATATCCTGCCTCATGATGGTCATCTTCCAATAGATGAATCAGTGCTGTCTTGCCCTGCTTATCCACTGCATTTACGTCTGCCCCATGGCTCAGAAGAAGGCTGAGGGTCTCTACAGCCTCGGTGTCGCCGGGATAAGGCCAAGCAGCGTTCATCAGAGGCGTTCTCCCATCACTGTGCCGTACGTTTACATCTGCCCCATGATTCAGCAACAAACGCACATTCTGCGGCTTGTGCCACGTAGCCGCCCCGTATAAGGCAGTCGTCCCCCAATTACTCACAGCGTTTACATCTGCTCCGTGATTCAGCAACAAACGCACAATGTGCGGATTGTCCCGCTCAGCCGCTTCGATTAATGCCGTACATCCCCCTTTATCACGGGCATCTATGGCGACACCTTCGCTGATAAGCCAACTAAGTGTCTCAATATTCGAGCACAACATTAGTGCTGTTTGCCCGCGCCTGTTGACGGCATGAAGGCTCGCTCCACGGTCAAGCCACTTTTGTATGCCTCTACGTTCACCCATTTGTACAGCGGAAAGTAGCCCCGAGTCGATTCTATTCACCTCTTGTCTCCCTCTGTTCTATCTATTGGTAAACGACCTGCTGTCACCAGGAATTGATGAGCACGCTTGTCAATATCAGAATCTTGCCCGCCAGCAAAAAACAGAGCGGGATCCACATCTACTGCAGCATCCCGCTCTGTTTTCGAGTCCAGCTACCCCGCACAGTGTCTCAGTGGAGGCTGGTGAAGGCTAGGCTCGTACTACCCCCTGGCTACAAGCAAGGCTAGTTGTAGGTGGTGTACCGTGCGCCTCTACCGCGTCCTCCACCAGAAAAGATACGAATTATCAGCCAGATAAAGAACAGAAACAGGAAGCCGCTCACGAGAAGGTGGAAGAAACTGAACCCGCCCGGCTCGTAATACCCGTTTGAATAGATAGGAGGGTTATAGTAAAACGCTGGGTGGAAAGGTGTCCAGTAGTACCAGTGGGGTGCGCCCCAGTAGTAACTCGAATGAAAACCGCCATAACCCCGTATCGGAGCCGAGACACCATTATAACTGAAAGTGTTAGACGAACGCGTATAGCCGGGCGACATACCGCCCCGCGTACTATTAAAAGAGCCGCTCCGCCCAAACGAACTGCCGCCTGTCCCACTAAAGGTGCTGCCGCTGCCAGAACGATTCGTACCGCCAAAGGTGCGTGTGCCACCTCCGCCAAACGAGCCGCCAGGAGTGCGTGTACTCCCTGCCCCGCCGCCGAAGGAGCCGCCCCCGCCGCCGAAGGAGCCGCCCCCGCCGCCGAAGGAGCCGCCCCCGCCGCCAAAAGAGCGACCCCCCCCCCGAAGGAGCCACCGCCCCCGCCAAAAGAGCGACCGCCGCCCCCAGAGGAGCGACCGCGTTGGGCAAAGACAGAGACATTACCCGCCACAAGTAGTAGTGAGAGCATGAGAACAGTACCCATGCGGAAAAACGATTTTCTTTGCGATTTCATCATAAAACTATCCCCTTTAATGGTAGGTCACGTATTGAGACCCACCGCTTCGCCGTCCACCAGTAAAATGGCGGACTATCAACCCAATAAAGAGCAAGAACAAGATGACGCTCAACAGAGAGCGGAATATGCTGAACCCACCCGGCTGGTAGTAGCCGTTTGAATAGATAGGAGGGCTATAATACCACGCAGGATGGAAAGGTGTCCAGTAGTACCAGTGGGGTGCACCCCAGTAGTAACTCGCATGGAAGCCGCCATAACCCCGTATCGGAGCCGAGATGCCGTTATAACTGAAAGTGTTGGACGAACGTGTATAGCCCGGCGACATACCACCCCGCAAACCACCGAGAGGAGCGTTTCGCGTTATCGGGCTAGTCCTAGTGACGGGTACTCTTTTCCTCGTTGGTGACGGGGTAGTGTATCTCGGACCTGGACGAAATGTGGGGTTTCCACGCAGGGGACTACGCTGTGCGACCGCAGAAACCTCTCCTGCAAAAAACACAAATACAAACAAAAGGGCAATCCCCCTGCGATAAACCGGCACTAACTGTGGTCTCATTCTCGCTGAACCGTT
>JAPLCR010000638.1 GCA_026392135.1 Armatimonadota bacterium | reverse complement strand
GAATCGCATTTCGCATCCCCATTTCGCGATTCATTCCCATAATCCTTCCAAGTAACTCTTGGATTTCAACGCTTGTTCGTCTACTATTTCACGTGAGAAATAGAGCGGCTGAAAACCATCGGGAGTTACCTTGTAGAGTGAACTCGCTTCGCGGGCATAAGTGCTGAACTCTTACCTCGTTACCTATGCAAGGAGGGATACTGATGGCTATTTATACTAAATCTGAACCACAGGTTCTTGAAGGAACATGGAGCGACGTGAGACCTTACATCGAAAATATCCCTGCGGAAAGCCACGTTCATCTCGTTATTACGCCGCCCATAAGCGAGGATGCCGACGAACAGGCGCGACTGCAAAAGGTCTTTGCGGAGTTTTTGGATGAAGTGGACGCATTAGAATTTGCGCCTCCTTCCGAACCGCTCCCCGCTACGACAGCGGCAGTATTGGAGAAGTTTCGCCGTAAGGGATTGAGAGCATGACGCTGACGGACGCTTGCACACTTGTCGCGCTGGTCAACAAAAAGGACGCTCACCATGACCTTTGTCGTAACGCGCTTCAAAAAGTAAATCTTCCTCTTCTGACAACATGGGTCTGTTTCGCGGAAGCAATGCATCTCGCTCTTGGGAATGGCGGATGGCTCATGCAGGAACAACTCTGGCAATACTCGCTACGAGGCATCGTGCGAATATATGCGCCGAGTATGGAGGAAGAGCGACGGATGTACGCACTTATGAGGAAATACAGAGATCGCCCGATGGATTTAGGCGATGCCTCTCTGGTTGTCGCCGCAGAGGTTCTTAACCTACAAAGAATCTTTACTATTGACAGTGACTTCTACTTCTACACCCTCTTTGACAAATCCCACTTTGAAGTCTTCCCTCAGATTCGCCCCTGAATGGCAAACTAAAAACGAATCGCGTTCCCCTCCCTCCTCGCAATATGCCACAATAGCGTAGAACCCCAACACCGACACGAGGAAAATCACAATGCCGCGAGATATTCGGGTGATGCACTTTGCAGACACGCACTTCGGCGTGGAACTCTACGGGCGATTAGACCCCGACACAGGGCTGAACACGCGCCTACAAGACTTCAAGCGGTCGCTGACAAGCGCGATAGAGTCCGCTTTGGAGCGCGGGATTGACCTCGCTGTTTTCGCAGGGGACGCTTACAAGAGCCGAGATCCCCGTCAGACCGACCAGCGCGAATTTGCGAACTGCATCCGCCTCCTCACCGAACGAAACATCCCCGTCGTCATGCTCATCGGCAACCACGATATGCCCGCCATACGCGGACGCGCCAACGCTATCGAAATCTACCGCACACTCGGCGTGACGGGCGTGCAGATAGTCTCGCGCCCTGAAATGTTCTTTGTGGAGACTCCTGCGGGCAAGGTTCGCATTGTGGGAATCCCCTACCTGCTGAAAGGCTTCTCCGTAGCGAAAGAGGAGTATCAGGGCAAGACGCTCGAAGAGACGCGCCTCCTACTGGAAGAGAAGTACTCCGAAAATATCGCCCACTTCGCGAAACAGATACGCGACGCGAACGACGACATCCCGACCATTCTGCTAGGGCACTTCTGGGCGAACGGCGCGAAACTCTCCTCATGGCAGGAGGGCTATTTCAGTCGGGATGAGGCGCAGGTCGCTGTCGCATCATTGAGAGACCCCGCGTTCGACTACGTGGCACTGGGGCATATCCACAAGCATCAAGACCTCAACAAAAACGGTCAGCCCCACATCGTCTACTCCGGCAGTCCCGACAAGATAGATTTCGGCGAAAAAGACGAGGAGAAGGGGTACGTCTACCTCAACCTACGCAAAGGGGGCGCGGACTACCAGTTTGTGCGTACCCCCGAAACCAGACCGCTACTCGATATTGACGTAGACGCAGACTGTGAAGAGCCGACCGAGAAAATCGTCTCCGCCATTCAGCGCCACTCCCTCCGCAACGCCATCGTCAAACTAAGCTATCGGATAGGGGCGGACAGGCAGAGCCTCGTGCGCGAGCGCGAGATAAAGGACGCGCTCGCCCCTGCCTTTATGACCGTTTCGATACAGAGGCGCATTCAACGCGACAGCGCAACCCGCAGTCTCGACTTCACGGAGGGCAAAACGCCTCGTGAGAACCTGGAACTCTACATAGAGAAAACCCCAACCTATCAGGTACGCAAAGAGAGGCTACTAGAGATGGCGGAGCCGCTCTTTGCGGAGTTGGCGGAGGAGAGCGCAGAATGATTCCCGTAAAACTAACGCTTAAAAACTTTATGAGTTACGGCGAAGAGCCGACCATCCTCCCCTTTCAAGGGCTTCATGTCGTCTGTCTATCGGGAGACAACGGCAACGGGAAATCGGCGCTACTCGATGCGATAACGTGGGCGCTCTGGGGACAGACTCGGTTAGGGGCGACGGGTAGCGACGACCTAATTCGGCTTGGCGCGGAGGAGATGGAGGTGCGCTTCGAGTTTGAACTGAGCGGCGGACACTACCGTGTAGTGCGAAAGCGAAAGCGCGGAAAGACCGCCGGAGACTGGCAGCTCACCCAAAAGAACAGCAAAGAGGACTTCGTGCCAGTGGGCGGCGCGGGGGCGCGTGAGACGGGCAAGCAGATAGTCAAACTGCTGAGTATGGAGCATGAGACCTTTATCAACTCCGCCTACCTCCAACAGGGACGCGCCGACTCCTTCACGCGGCAGAGAGCGAGCGATAGAAAGCGAATTTTAGCCGAGATTTTGGGGTTGGGGCAGTACGACGTCCTTGAAGAGAAGGCGAAAGAGCGCACAAAACAGGCGAAGGCGCAAGCCGACGAGGTGGCGGTGCAACTGCGGATGTTGGAGGGGCAAGTAGGGCGCATTGAGGAGTATCAAGAGCAGGCGAAACTTGCCGAAGAGCGTATCGCGGAGCAGGAGCCGAAAATCGCGGCGCAGGCGAAAGTCGTATCGGAATACACTCAACAGGTCGGACGGATAAATCTGCTAGAGCAGGAGCGCGAGACGGCGAGGACGGAGTGCGATAGGCTCAGTGCGGCTCTTCAAAAGCAGATAACCGACATCCGAACTCTCAAGGGACAGTTGGAGGCGATGGAGAAGATACGCGCCCAACGCGACTCCATCCTGACGGATTACCAGCAAGTTCAGAGCTTCAAGGCGGAGTACGCCGAACTCGTTCCGAAAGTGACGCGCTACCACACCGTTGAGCGAGACCGCGCTATCGTGCAGGGCGAGATAGGGAGCGCGAAGGCGAAACTAGAGGGCGATATTCGCGTACTAGAGAGTCAACTCAAGAGCGTGGAGAGGCGCAAAGCGGAACTTAGCGAACTCGAAGCGCAGATAGCGCAACTAGAAAAAGCTCTTCGTGAAGAAGCCCAAACCTCTCAGCAGTGGACGCAAGCGGAGGCGAACCTCAAAAAAGTTGAGGAGTCTTTCGCGCAACTCAAGACCCGCAACGACCAACTCAAAGCCGCTCTGGCTGAGCAAGAGGAGGCACTAGAGGTTCTTCATCAGCCGAGAGCAGAGTGCCCTGTCTGTGGCAGCGACCTTCGCGATGAGAAACGGGAGCGCGTGCTTGCAAGGCAGGAGGAGAAGCGTCGCCAGATACTAGAGGATGTAGCGGCGTTGAAGCAGGAGGGGAGTACCCTCAAGCAGAGCAAAACAGAGGCGGAGGCGCAGTATAAGTCCCTCACGCAACAGAAAGAGGCGTTTGCGAGGCAGCGCACTCAGCTGGAAGGGCATCACAGCAGGGCGCGTCAACTCAAAGGCGAAGGGGCGGATGCGACGGCGGCTCAACTGGAGCTTCAGCAGTTACGCCAATCCTTGCAAACGGGAAGTTACACGGGGGCGAAACAGGCGCGATTGCAGACGCTGGAAGGGGAACTCTCCCTCCTAGAGACCGCGAAAAAACGCTCGGATGAGATAGAGCCTCTGCTAAAACGGCGACAAACTGACGCAGAATCACGACACCAGAATCTCCTGAAAACGGACGAAAACTTCGATAAGACCGTCACGGAGAGCCGAACGCTTACAGAGGGCATCGCCGAAACGACAACTCTGCTTGAGTCGTCGGAGAAGCGGCACCAGGAGTACGCGCTAGGGCTGGAGCAGGCGAACGAAATCCGCCGCCAACTCCATGTCGCAGAGAGTCAACTCGCCGCGCTACGCGGTCAACTCGAACGGGCGAAGGCGGATTTGAGCGCGTATCAAGGTTACATACGAGACGCGGAGAAGGCGCAACGCGAACACGCGGAGAAGACAAAAGAGCATAGACTGTACACGCAGGACAAAAACTCCTACACTGCGCTGGCAGGGGCTTTTGGGAAGAAGGGGATTCAGGCGATGATTATAGACAACGCTTTGCCCGAAATTCAGGACGAAGCGAACGAACTGCTTCACCGTATGACAGACGGCTCTATGAGCGTCGCCTTGACCACCACCAAAGATAAGAAATCGGGCGACGGCGTGATTGAGACGCTGGATATTCTGGTGAGCGACGATATGGGTACGCGCCCCTTTGAGCTATTTAGCGGGGGCGAGGGCTTCCGCGTCAACTTCGCGCTCAGGTTGGCACTCTCTCGTCTTCTGGCGCGACGCTCTGGCGCGAAGTTGGAGACTCTTATCATAGACGAGGGCTTTGGTTCACAGGACGGCAAGGGGCGTGACCGCATTGTGGAGGTCATTGAGGCGATTAAATCCGACTTTCACACAGTGCTAGTCATTACCCACTTCGAGGAGTTGAAGGACGCTTTCACCCAACGCATCGAGGTTGTGAAGGACGCGAATGGGTCGCGGATACATTTGATGTAGGGAGCGTCCTGTTAGCAGTTACCGTAAGGCATCATACGAAAAGCAGTCACTTTAGAAGCCCGATATTGGGGTGCGAAGTTTTGCAAAAACGAATCACTAAATTTTTGCAGTCAAGGAGGGTTTTATTCTCTTCACGCCCAATTATAACGCCGAGTGTGTTTGAAGTCTATTTGTAAGTAGATAAGCACACAAATACATCCCCAAAATTTCAGGAGTACCTTGAATAATGGCTAACAAGCTACGTGTTGGTATTGTAGGTTGTGGCGGTATAGCGAACGGTAAGCACCTGCCCAGTCTTTCCAAAGTGGAGGCGGCAGAGATAGTTGCTTTCTGCGATATTATCGAAGACAAGGCTATCCAAGCCGCCTCTGAATATGGCGTGAAGGGTTCCTATATTACGACGGACTATCAGAAGTTGGTGGCTCAAGACATCGACGTTGTCCATGTCTGTACCCCTAACGACTCTCACGCGGTAATAACGGTTGCCGCACTGGAGGCAGGTAAGCACGTCATGTCTGAGAAGCCAATGGCGAAGCGGGCAGAAGACGCAAAGAAGATGCTTGAAGCCTCTAAGCGCACGGGTAAGAAGTTGACCATTGGGTATCAGAGCCGCCACCGTGAAGATAGTCAGTATCTGTATCGTGCCTGTCGTGAAGGAAAACTCGGCGATATCTACTTCGCGAAAGCCCATGCAATTCGCCGCAGAGCCGTCCCGACATGGGGCGTGTTCTTGGATGAAGAGAAGCAGGGCGGGGGGCCTCTGATTGACATTGGAACCCATGCCCTCGACCTTACTCTCTGGTTGATGGATAACTATGAGCCGCACATGGTTGTGGGGAAAGCCTATCACAAACTCTCACAACGTGAGAACGCGGCTAACGCATGGGGTTCGTGGGACCCGAAAAAGTTCACCGTTGAAGACTCGGCGTTCGGCTTCATTGTGATGAAGAATGGTGCTAGCCTCCTCCTCGAATCCAGCTGGGCGTTGAATACGCTTCAGGTGGATGAAGCGAAAAGTACTCTCTGCGGAACCGAAGGCGGAGCCGACATGATTGGTGGGCTACGCTTGAACGGCGAAGAGTACAGCAAACTCTGGGAGACCAAAGTAGACCTTGGTGCAGGCGGTGCGGCGTTCTACGAAGGACAGTCTGAGACTCCTGAAGGGCGCGAAGCCCGTCTCTGGATTGATGCGATAATCAACGATACAGACCCTGTTGTACTACCGGAACAGGCTCTGGTAGTTTCGCAGATACTGGAAGCCATCTACGAGTCCAACCGTACAGGACTGCCCGTGATGTTCGAATAGTCGAACAGAGCGCTGCACAGAAGTGGCACGGGGGCTACTCATCATTGAGTAGCCCCCGTGTGCAATAAAGAAGACCCTTTAGAAATCAGAAGCCTGCCCTATCAACTGACGAAAGACGTACACCTACGACAACAACGGGAACCCGACGGTGGGGAACGCGGCGGGCGCTTTGACTACAAACAGTTACGATGCCGCGAACCGATTGACGGGAGTCGTTCCTAGCGCGGGAACTCGCTCAACGTACACGTATCGGGGCGACAACAAGCGACGAACGGCGCAAGAGGCGGGAGCCGCTCTGTCTACCATGATATGGGACGGGGAAGAGTACCTGGGCGAGTACTAAAATTAATAGCGTTTGAAACCAATGGAACCTTGTTTGCGTAGAGAACTTGGAGGGTTAGCGCGATGGCGATGAAAGTACGTTATACCGTAGTGAACGGCGAAGTGTTGTCTGAGAACCGAGGGGGAGTCAAACGGGACTACCTGCCTGACACGCAAGGCAACACCATCGGTCTGATAGATAGCACGCAGACGGTAACGGATACCTTCTCGTACTATCCTTACGGAGATGTAGCCTCTCGCACTGGCACAACTGCGACCCCCTTCCAGTTTCTGGGTACGCTAGGGTACTATCGGGACAGCGCAAGCCGAACGTATGTCCGCCCTTCCAGTTTCTGGGTACGCTAGGGTACTATCGGGACAGCGCAAGCCGAACGTATGTCCGCGCTCGAACCTTGAACACCGCGCAGGGACGCTGGATGACCCAAGACCCCATTGGCTTTCAGGGTGGTGACTACAACCTGTATAGATATGTGGCGAATAGACCTACCGTTCTCACTGACCCGAGCGGACTGGATACCAATCAAGGAAGAGCGTGTAATAACTGTAGTCAACCTCAGTATGCCATGCTGTCTTGTGGTCATTATAAGCATGACCCCAACGATTCAAACTGTATTATCGCTGACCCTGAGATCAAAACAGTCAACCCAAAGATTTGTGGTAAACCGACAAGGAATAATAATGTTGATTACTTGATAGTGATGGTACCCCCGGGTAAGTGCATAGGCGGAGAGAATTGTGATGTTGATTTTATGTGGGATCCCAATGATAAGCAGTGGTATCGCTTAAAAGGACAGAACACAGGGACTTGGAGCCCGCCAAATTGTGCGAGCTACGTACCTTGTCCTGGATGTTGGCTTGGAAACTTCCTACACCCTGTACCGACAGTCTCCCCTAACTAGAAAGGTATTCGTGGAACGTAAACCGCTAAGGTGCGATATGTTTTTGGTACGGATATGCTCGTTTTGTCGCGTCTTGCCAGCAATACAGTTTTCATGGAGGTATCACTCAAAATGAGAAGTGGAGCTAGTAAGGATGTTTTTTGGGGAGATCAAGGTATATTCAAGGCATACAAACGCCTCAATAAACGGAGTGCCCTAAAGTTCCTGACGGATCAGTATCTCCAGGACAGGGTTGTTTCCCCGCAACAACGTGCAGATATCAGAGCGTTGTGCAAACAGAAAAACTTGCGTTTTCAGGAGAGGCAAGTTATTATCTGGCTCTTGAAGAATACATCCCACTCTACGGAGGTAAGTAGCGTAGAAGAAATGGATGCTACACTATGCTCTTCGCTCACGCAGTATTCGATTTTTGAGAACTGGATAAGCCTCCTCCTGAAAACATATATACTCTCCATCGTTTTGTATTTTTTAGTAGTGCTCTATGCTGGAATATCAAGCTTTCAGCATAC
>JAPLCR010000517.1:4458-5136 GCA_026392135.1 Armatimonadota bacterium | reverse complement strand
GCATTTGAGGAGGCTTTTTTAGAAATCGCGCCTTCGCCCGTTAAAATAGAGAAATGCACCAATGGCATTAGCGATGAGATTAGAAGCCTTCTCAAAGTACTCAAATTTTAGCGGAAAGTCTCTTTTAAGCAGACAAGAATCCACTTCTATTTACCGGAAACTAAAGTGTAGAGGTGATAGCCTCTCTCATAAGGCGATAGAGCATCTCGTTTAGGAGGGCTATCTTGTGCGGGAAGAGGAGGCTTTCAAGAAAGAGCTGAACGTAATCTATGAACACACTCTACTTTGGCGACAATCTGGACGTACTACAGAAACATATCGCCGATGAATCGGTAGACCTCATCTACCTTGACCCCCCTTTTAGCTCGAACCGAGACTATAACGTTCTTTTCAGAGAGCAGAGCGGGCACGAAAGCCCTGCACAAATGAAAGCCTTTGGGGATACTTGGAACTGGGCAGGAGCGATGGAGGCGTGGGAGCATTTTCACGAACTTTGCCCGAATGCGAAGGCGATTGAACTGATGCACGGTTTTCATAGTGCGATAGGCGAAAATGACGTAATGGCGTATCTTGTAATGATGGCTCCCCGCCTCTACCAACTCCACCGCGTTTTGAAACCTACGGGAAGCCTCTACCTCCACTGTGACAGCACCGCCTCTCACTATTTGAAACTGGTGC
>JAPLCR010000517.1:0-4453 GCA_026392135.1 Armatimonadota bacterium | reverse complement strand
CTGGTGCTTGACGGTATCTTTGGAGTGCGGAACTTCCGAAACGAAATTATCTGGAAGCGAACCAGTAATCACAACGACGCGAAACGCTTCCCCAAAGTGAGCGATACTCTCTTCTACTACGTCAAATCGGATAAGTTCACATGGATACCACAACGAGGGAAACATAACGAGAAGTATATCGTCTCGCACTATACAAATTTAGATGAAGCGGGACGGCGTTTTAGATATAGCGACTTAACCAAACCAAAAGGGAGTACAGGCTATTTTTACGAACTGTTAGAGACTCCACCTCCTTCTAATGGTTGGCGTATGCCAGAATTAAGGGCGAAACAATGGTTAGACGAAAACAAAATAGAGATACCGCCAAAGGGAAAAGTTCCTGCCTATAAGCGTTATCTTGACGAATCTTCAGGGCGGCTAATAACTAATGTCTGGGATGACTTGCCTCCTGTAAACTCTCAAGCCAAAGAGGCATTAGGCTACCCAACTCAAAAACCGCTTGCTCTTCTTGAGCGTATCATTCAAGCAAGCAGTAGTGAGGGGGATACCGTCCTTGACCCCTTTTGTGGGTGCGGAACCTCTATCGTTGCCGCACAAAAACTCGGTAGGCAGTGGATAGGGATAGACATTACCCCTATCGCCACAACTCTCGTAAAGCAACGGCTATATGACTCCTTCGGCGCAATAGACGTAAGGAGCAAGAGCAAAGAGGATAGTGTGGAGCGTCCCATCTTCGCTGTTGAAGGGCTTCCTACTGATGTGGCAGGGGCGCGTCTGCTCTACGATAAAGAGAGTACACACAAAGATTTCGAGATGTGGGCAGTGGGCTTAGTCCCTGGGATTCCTCAAGAGAAGAGGGGAGCCGACTCCGGTATAGATGGAGTTCACTATTTTAATGATAACCCCCAAAAGCCCTCAAAAGCCGTTATACAGGTTAAGGGCGGGCACATCACCGTTTCACAGATACGCGACCTACGGGGTGTGATGACAAGAGAGAAGGCACAACTCGGTTTTTTCATTACTTTAGAGCCGCCTACCCAACCCATGAAAAACGAGGCGGCATCCGCAGGTTACTATCAACCGCCCTTAGGCGTAGGGCGGCGTGTGGAGAGTGTTCAGATACGCACGATTGAGGATCTACTAGAGGGAAAGGAGTTTGACTTTCCGCTCTATGGCGCGAATGTCTCCTTCAAAGAGGCGGAGCGGCTACAAAAAGAGCATAAACAGCACGAACTCGAACTGTAGAGCCTTTTACAAAATAAAACTCCCCGCTCGCCTATGGTGAGCGGGGAGTTTATAGGTTGCCTTCTACAAAAGAGGGGGTTGCTAGAATGTGATATGTTCACGGATCCTATTAACGGCTTCTGCAAGACGTTCGCCGTTTTTGTCGCCCATTACGGTGAGCGACATTCGGATATAACCTTCTCCATTTACGCCATAGCCTACCCCTGGAATTACAAGTACTCCCGCTTTGTCCAGCAGTATCTTTGCGAACTCCATCGAGGTGTAGCCTTTGGGAACACGAGTCCAGATATAGAGAGAGGCTTTGGGCTTCTCTATATTCCAGCCGAGTGTATTGAGACCGTCCACCAGAATGTCGCGCCGTTTAGTATAGAGCGCGATAGTAGGCGCGTTGTTTACGTTCAGGAGTGCTTCCGCACCTGCAACCGCGATAGCGGGAAACTGCTTACTGTCGAGGTTCGACTTTATTTTGTTGAGTGTACCAATCGCATCGGCATTGCCGAGCGCGAAGGCAATACGCCACCCCGTCATGTTGAAGGGTTTTGAGAGAGAGTGAAGTTCAATCGAGACCTCTTTACCACCCTCTACTTGTAGCACTGAGCAGGGCTTGTAGCCATCATAAGCGACATCTACGTAGGCTGCGTCGTTTACCAACAGAATATCGTACTCTTTGGCGAAAGCGACGGCTTCCTCGTAGAAGGAGAGAGGTGCAACCGCGCCAGTGGGGTTGTTGGGATAGTTGAGCCAGAGGAGTTTACTCTTCTTGGCAATATCAGAGGGAATGTCGGATAGAATAGGCAGATAGCCATTCTCTTCTTTCAGAGGAAGAGTATAGACCTCGCCGCCTGCCATCTGTGTGTGAATTTTGTAGACGGTGTAGGCGGGTTCTGGAATAAGTGAGTAGTCACCGGGGTCTATGTATGCCCAAGCAAGATGGGATAGTCCCTCTTTACTTCCGATAAGCTGCATAACTTCGGTGTTGGGGTCAATGTCTACATTAAATCGCCGCTTCGCGTAGGTGACGGCGGCATTTATGAAGGGTGTCCAACCTGCGGGTGTCTCGTCGTACCGATGCGTTTCGGGGTCGTGGGCAGCTTTGCAGAGCGCATCAATAATGGGGGCGGGGGTCGGCTGGTCGGGGTCGCCGATCCCTAGATCGATGAGGTCGCGTCCCTCTGCAATGGCTTTACGCTTTAGTGCGGCTATTTCGGAGAATAGGTAGGGCGGAATTTTATCGAGGCGTACAGAACGGGTTGCCAAAGGATGACAGTCTCCTCTCTTAAAGACATGAGGTTTGCCGTGAGGCTTGATATTTAGTATACCTGAAACCCCTCCTTCGTAGTCATCGTCCAAGCAATCTATCCCCCTTTCTGTCTTGCAAAGAGTAGAGCGGGTAGACACAATCAAAAGCCCTCTCCCTGAAGTTTCAGGGAGAGGGCTTTAACTGCTACGGAGTTAGCCGTTGGGTGAGTGACGTGGCTTGCTACGCTTCTTGCCCGATGGTTGCACTGCGTGCGGTGGTCGGAATGAGGGGACATCTCCATACGCAGCAGCAGGGTTGGGCTTGTGCGGCATATTACCGTTAGACCGTGTCGCTACAGGCTCTGAATACTGAACTTGTGGCGCAAACTGCTGTTGTGGGCGCGGCATATTCCCTTGTGAGTGCGAGGGGCGCGATTCGCGAGGATGAAAGGCGAAGGGCGACTGTTGCCGTTTGTTGCGCGACTTTGACTGACGCGACATCCCTTGTCTTTCTGACCAGATGGGTTCTGGTGTGGCAGGAACAAAGTCAACAGTTTGTCGTATCTCTATCCGCTTTTTGATGAGACGCTCAACTCCGCCAAGGAGGTTGCGCTCTTCTGGGCTGACAAGAGAGATTGCCTGTCCCTCTACTCCCGCTCGCCCTGTACGCCCGATGCGGTGGATGTAGTCTTCGGGGGAGTGGGGCATATCGAAGTTGATGACGTGAGGTAACTGCTCAATGTCCAACCCTCGTGCTGCGATGTCGGTTGCCACAAGAATACGCGCTCTTCCCGTTTTGAAGTCACTTAGTGCCCGTGTTCGTTGCATCTGGCTGAGGTTGCTATGGATAGGGACTGCAGAGACACCGTCTTTTTGAAGGTGCAGGGCAAGCCTATCGGCTCCATGCTTTGTACGCGCAAAGACCAAGGCTTGCTTGATGTTCTCTTGTACCAGAAGGTGAATAAAGAGGTCGTGCTTGTTCACAGTAGAGGAGTAGTAGACTGACTGTGTGACGAGGTCGCTTTCTGCATTGTTACGTGCGACTTCTATCATGGCGGGGTCTTTAAGTAGTGTGTCGGTCAGCCTTTTTATCTCATCCGAAAAGGTTGCGGAGAAGAGAAGACTCTGTCGAGTTGCAGGGATGAGACCGATGATGCTACGAATATCGCGGATAAAGCCCATATCGAGCATTCTATCGGCTTCGTCTAGTACCAGTATCTCAACTTTGCTAAGGTCAACAGTTCTCTGGTTCACGTGGTCAAGTAGGCGACCCGGTGTGGCGACGAGAATATCAACACCGCGCATCAGGGCGTAAACTTGCGGGTTCATATTGACTCCGCCGAATACGCTGGTAGTGGTCATTGGTAGGTATTTGCCGTAGTGTCGGATACTCTCTTCAACCTGCGCCGCAAGTTCACGGGTGGGGGTGAGAATAAGAGCGCGTACCTGACGTGCGCCGGGGCGTTGTCGCCCTGGAGCCTCCCAGAGGCGTTGTAAAAGCGGGAGGGCAAAGCCTGCGGTTTTGCCAGTACCTGTTTGTGCTCCTGCCACGATGTCGCGTCCTTGAAGGATGACAGGAATGGCTTCAGCTTGTACGGGAGTCGGAGTGGTGTAGCCTGCGTCACGAAGTGAGCGCAGAAGCTCGGGGCGTAGCCCAAGCGGTGCGAAAGACATGGAAACTAATTCTCCTGAAACGGCCTGCTATAGCATTTAGACTGCTTGAGTCCGGTTCAGGCTGATTTCGGATAGGGTGCAATGGTCGGGGTGTTTGGAAGACAACCAAGAACAGGGTGGAGACGCATACCGGAGTGCGAAACAACACAGCGTTGCACAAATATATTTTCTTACACCTCATTCTACCACAGAAAGAGGGAGGAATCAGGATATATTTGTTGTTTATCTCTAATATGTTGCGAGAAGGCAGCTTTCATAGAGGATTCTGTAGCGTAAAGGCATGACACCTACTCCT